>JBQTHS010000132.1:0-8379 GCA_052389635.1 Bacteroidota bacterium
TTCATTCTTTCATAGAGGTTGATTTCCTCTCCCAGCAGCCATCCCTGGTTGCTTCGGTTAGGTACCCAGAAATGAGAAAGATGTATGATAAGGAAAATCAAAATCAGTGTACCCAGCAGGCCCATACTGCGGCTGTACCATTTACTTCCCTGATTACCCATAGCCACAGCGTAGCCTTTTTTTCTTTTGCTGCGGTTCTGTATTTCCAGCACGATGCCCTGGATAATGTGCAGGAGGAAGCCTGCCATCAGTCCTACTTCGAGGATGCGGGGTACAATATTGGAACCCATAAAATGAGCGCCTTCATTAAACATTTTGCCGCCGTCGTTCGCCCAAATACAGGCATTGAGGCTAACATGCACAATCAGAAAAAGAATCAGAAAAATACCCGTCAAATCCATCACCCACTTTTTGCCAACCGAAGAAGTGAACAGTTCAGACCATTTCATAAGCGTCGTTCTTAGAGGGAGTAATCTATTTCTGCAAAAATACTACCCGATGGGCAAAACCAGGCAAAAGATTTGATAATAAAAGTTATTGGGAAAATGAGTAAGTGTTGCTAATTACCCAGCCTCGCTTTCAGTTCTCCATCAATCTTTTTAAACAGGTGAAATGGTTTATAGATTCTCCAGTTATCCAGTTCCATCAGCTCCACATACTGGTTCAGCCGGGCATGTTTAAAATCGTATTGTGTTTGTTCGGGCATATTTAAACAAACCACCCATCCATTTTCATCCGTTACTTCATCAAACAACTCTTCATAATATTCTTTTCCGTCGCTGTGATAATTCAGCACATTTTCTCCTATCAGGATGAACTTGTATATCCCTTCATACATGAATTTCTCCAGCACTTCCCTTTTTAGTTCCATGATGTCGTTCTCAATAGCATCGTTCCACTCCCCAATCAGTTCAATCACCGCATATTTCTCGTCATAGTCCGCCAGCAGCACTTTAAGGTACAATGTCCGGCTGCCAAAATCATCCCATTGCGGATGTATATAATAATTATACACTGTTTGGGAAAATTCAAATTCAGAGTAGGTTCTTCCGAAAAAAGGCGACCGCTGGTCTTCTTCGCTGATATAAATATGCCGCCAGTTATAAAAGGGTTCAATGTCCTGCATACTAAAATCTTCGCTGCAAAGGTAAGTTATGAAGAGAAAAAAGAAAAAGGGGCCTGTGCTCAACCAAGCAGATACCCTTTCAGTTCGTCATAGTCAGTATCCAGCAGGATACTTTTTTTTTCATTTCCCATTACTTCTTTAATTGATCCGGGTATTTCAACGGGCTTACCGGTTATTCTTTCCACTGCCCCGGGAAACTTAACCGGGTGGGCTGTTTCCAGGAATATGCCCCTGTCTCCGGGATAGCTGTTCAGGTAGCGCTGTAAAGCAAGATAACCGACAGCTCCGTGAGGATCTAAAGTATATTCGTATTTTTCATACACATCTTTTATTGTCGTTCCGGTTTCAGAATCAATTATGGTGGATGATGATAACTTGCTTTTCAAATCAGGGAACCGACGGTTAAAGATTTCCGGTATGCGTACGAAATTACTGGGATTACCCACATCCATTGCGCTGGATAAAGTGGCAACCGCCTGTTTCGGTTTTAATACTTCCGTTTGCAAGTAGTCACTCACAATATCATTTACGTTGCATGCGGCGATAAAATGTTTTACCGGAAGTCCTGACTGCATAGCAAGGATACCGGCACAGATATTACCAAAATTGCCGCTGGGAACCGAGATAACAGGCGGATTGACTTTATCAGCCCATTGCTTATAAGCAAAGAAATAATAAAACTGCTGTGGCAGCCACCTCGCCACATTAATGGAATTGGCTGAAGTAAGAAATAATTTATCTGTCAGATCAGTATCGGCAAAAGCCTGTTTTACCAGTTGCTGGCAGTCATCAAAAGTTCCCTGCACTTCGAGGGCATGAATGTTTTTACCCGGTGAGGTCAATTGTTTTTCCTGCACCGGGCTTACTTTGCCTGAAGGATAAAGAATAATGACCTCCACCCCTTCCACGTCATAAAAGCCATTGGCAACAGCTCCGCCGGTATCGCCTGAAGTGGCCACCAGCACGGTGATTTTCCGGGAATCTCCTTTTACAAAATAACCCAAACAACGGCTCATAAATCTTGCACCCACATCTTTAAAGGCCAGCGTTGGGCCATGAAACAGCTCAAGAGATGAAATCCTGTCATTTACTTTCACCAATGGAATGGGAAAGTTGATTGTTTCGCTGACGATCTGAAAAAGTTTTTCCTCCTCAATCGTATTGCCCGCATAAGGCCTGATAACCCGGAAGGCGATTTCTTCATTCGACAAATTTTCTATGCTGTCAATTAAAGCTTTTTCCACCTTTGGAATCATTTCAGGAAAGTACAAGCCCTTATCCGGAGCCTGTCCTTTAATAGTGGCTTCTTTGAAATCAATAACGGGTGATTGCCTGTTTGTACTGTAGTACTTCATTGCTATTGTTTGAAACGCCTCCTTCGCTATTTCCCATTCACCACTTCCACTCCTTTCTTATTTATAGTCGTCACATATGTGTTATACTCAATCCCTATCCTGTTATAAACATCTTTCATTACCGCTTCTGCTGTTTTAGCCGTTGTCTCATTTGTACTCAGCATAAATACAGAAGGGCCTGAACCGGAGATGCCCCCGCCCAGTACACCGGCCTCTTTGCATTTTGTTTTCACTTCATCAAATCCGGGGATAAGTATGCTGCGTACCGGCTCAATGATCACATCTTCCAGTGAACGGCCTATCAGGGCATAATCGTTTTTCATGAAACCAGTAACCAGCCCTGCAATGTTTCCCCACTGCCTGATGGCATCCTTTAACAATACCTGCTGCTTCAGGATTTGTCTTGCATCGGAAGTCCGCACTTCTATCTGGGGATGCACAACGGTTATATACAAGTCAGGTGATGGAACAGAAACAATATCCAGCGGATGAATGGAACGGATTAAACTGACACCACCGAGAATGCAGGGAGCAATGTTATCCGCATGTTTTACGCCTGACGCAAGCTTCTCACCATTCATCGCAAACTGTACCAATTCGTCAGTTGAAAAAATATTTCCCAGCAAATGATTGGCAGCTACCGCCGCCCCGGCTGCACTGGCTGCACTGGAGCCAATGCCACTTCCGGGTTTGATATGTTTTTCACTGATCAGCTCAAATCCAAATTTGTTGCCCATCTTTTCCATCAACGATAACAAAACAACACCGGCCACATTTTTCTCCGGCTCAGCCGGCAGGTTATACTTATCCCAGTTGTGAATTATCACTTTCGGCTCGTCTAATAGCGATAATTCCATCACATCAAAGGGTTCACTCAATGCCAAACCAAGTATGTCAAAACCGCAAACCAAATTGGCGACGGTTCCCGGGCTATGAATTTTTACTTTTTGCATAACAAAAGACTTTCTGAGCCTGGAGGTTCTAAAGTCCCCCAGCGGGGGTTCCCGAGTGAAACGAAGGGAACGAACGTAGTTCAGGGGGCCGCTCTTATAATATCCGCAAACACCCCGCTCGCCGTTACTTCGGCGCCTGCTCCTGCACCTTTCACCACCAGCGGCTGTTCTTTGTAGCGATCAGTATAAAACAACACCACATTATCTTTCCCATATAAATGATAAAGGTCATGCTTTGGATCAATATGCTGCAGACCCACTGCTGCTTTACCGTTCTCAAATGAAGCAACAAATTTCAATTTACAACCGGCTGCATTCGCGGCATCCAGCAGTTTTTTGAAATGAGCTTCTTCTTTCCCCATTTCCCTGTAAAAGTCCTCCACGGTTCCCTGCATGCAACACGCAGGCATGAATGAGTTATTTGCAATATCCCCCATTTCAATCTTCTTCCCCGCTTCCCGGGCCAGTATCATTATTTTCCGCATCACATCGGTGCCGCCGAGGTCTAGTCTCGGGTCCGGTTCAGTGTAACCCTCCTCCTGGGCCTGCTTTACCACATCGGCAAATTTCCGGCTGCCATCATAATTATTGAATACAAAATTGAGTGTGCCACTCAGCACTGCCTGTATTTTATGCACCCTGTCGCCGCTGTGCACCAGGTCGTTCAGCGTGGCAATCACCGGTAAGCCTGCCCCTACATTTGTTTCAAACAGGAAATGCGTACTGAATTCCCTGGCCAGGTCTTTTAGTCTTTGATAATTATCGTAAGCTGATGAGGCAGCCGCTTTGTTGCATGCCACCACCGAAATACTTTTTTGCAGCAACTGCCCGTACACGGATGCCACAAGGTCATTGGCAGTAATATCCGTAAAAACGGAGTTGCGGAGATTGCGGCGGATGATTTCATCCGCAAACTTTTGCAGGTTTGCTTTTTCGCCGGCATCCAGTTTTTCTCTCCAACCATCCAAATCAATTCCCTCTTCATCAATCAGCATTTTTCGGCTGTTGCACAGTCCCACCACCCGTACCTGTAAATGCATTTGCTGCTGTAAAAAACCCAGTTGCTGCTGTAACTGTCCCAGCAGTTTGGCGCCAACATTCCCGGTTCCGGTAATAAACAGGTTTACCTGCTTATAGGTGGCTTCAAAAAATTCCTCATGCAGCACGTTGATAGCTTTGCGCACATCACTCGTGGCAATAACTGCCGAGATATTTTTCTCGGATGAACCCTGTGCAATAGCCCTTACATTTACGCCATTCCTTCCCATGGCGCTGAACATGCGGCCACTGATGCCTGTATGGCTTTTCATGCTCTCTCCCACCAGGGCTACAATGGAAAGTCCGGTCTCAATTTTCAGCGGCTCTACTTTCTGCAGGGCTATCTCATTGGCAAAAACTGCATCCACAGCCTGTTTGGCTTTATTGGCCAGCTCCGCATCAATGCCTACGCAGATGGAATGTTCAGATGAGCTTTGTGTAATCAGTATTACATTTATCTTTTCGTTACTGAGTGATTCAAACAGCCTTTTGGAAAAGCCGGGGATACCGATCATACCGCTCCCTTCAAGGCTAAGCAGGGCGATATTGTTTATACTTGAAATTCCTCTTACTATACTTCCGTTTCCGGGCGCCACTGATTCAATCACTGTTCCCCCGTCTTCCGGGGCAAAAGTATTTTTGATGACCACCGGAATATTCTTACCCGTCACCGGCTGGATGGTGGGCGGGTAAATCACCCTGGCGCCAAAGTGTGAAAGTTCCATCGCCTCCTGGTAAGAGATATGCGGGATAATCTTTGCATTACTGGTTAGCCGCGGGTCAGCAGTCATCATGCCGCTAACATCTGTCCATATCTCCAGCAGCCTGGCATTTACTGCGGATGCTACGATGGCAGCGGTGTAATCAGAACCACCCCGGCCCAGCGTGGTGGTGATGCCATTTCTGTCGGCTGCTATAAAACCGGGCAGAATAATCAAAGAAGATTTCTCCGCAGAAAAATAACCGCTGATGTTTTTATCCGTAACAGCGAAATCAACTTCTGCTGCGGTGAAACCGGAGTTGGTAACAATGAGCTCCCTTGCATCTTTCCATACTGCGGCAATGCCGTCCGCATTAAACTTCGCGGCAATGATTTGTGATGATAGCCATTCGCCGTAGCTGCTTATCCTGTCTTTTGATCTCGGCGTCAGCTCCCGCAGCAGGAAGATACCGCTGCAGATATCTTCGATTTCATTGCATGTTTTTTTTACCAGGCTCAGTAACTGGCTTTGCTGCGACACCGGTATCAGTTGTTTCACTGCATCCAGATGCCTTTGTTCGATGGCAGCCAGTTTTTCTTTATAAGATTCATCACCGGCTGCAGCAAGATCCCCTGCTGCTAACAAGATATCCGTGACACCACCCAGTGCTGATACTACCACCACCGTTTTGCCGGTTTTTATCTTTTCTTTTACAATCGAAACAACCCTGCTGATATTTTCTGCATTGGCCACCGATGTGCCCCCGAATTTTAAAACCTGCATGACCGTTAATTAAATGATTGAAATGATTTTTTTCCCCTTGCGGGATAAAAGCTGAAAGCCCAGTGTATGATATGGAAATGTACAACCCTTAACGGGTTGTTGTGGTAGCAGTTGTTGTGATGCAATTCATCACAACAGGAGAGATTGTATTTGTACAGTTGTTTACCACTTTGCGTTTGTCAGGAGCACAATATAGAAAAAAATCCGCAGAAAGCAAGTTATTTGAAAACAGAATCAGCGGCTTTTTTTACGCTGCCATATTTCAGCAGCAGTTCTTTGGCTTTGTTGTAGTCTTTCATCTTTACCCGCTCCATCAGCATTTTGGTGCCACGATCCACCAACTTATCGTTCGTTAGCTGCATGTTCACCATCTTATTATCCTCCACCCGGCCCAGTTGGATCATTACGGCGGTAGAAATCATGTTCAGCACTAATTTTTGGGCTGTGCCGCTTTTCATCCGGGTGCTGCCGGTTACAAACTCCGGTCCTACCACCACTTCAATCGGGAAATCAGCCGCAGCGCTTACTGGTGAATCGGGATTGCAGGAAATACTTCCGGTTATTATCCCTCTTTTCCTGCATTCTTCCAGGGTGCCAATAACATAAGGCGTGGTGCCGCTGGCGGCAATGCCAATCACCACGTCTTTATCACTCACATTAAACTGCTGCAGGTCTTTCCAGCCCTGTTCTTTATCATCTTCGGCAAACTCTACTGCGGCAGTGATAGCTTTGTCACCGCCGGCAATAATACCAATTACCAATCCATATGGCACGCCATAGGTTGGCGGGCATTCGCTGGCATCCACAATACCCAGCCTGCCGCTGGTGCCGGCGCCGATATAAAACATCCGGCCCCCCATCAGCATTTTATCTGCAGCCGCCTCGGCCAGTTTTTCTACCTGCGGAATGGCTTTTTCGACTGCCGCAGGTACAGTTTGGTCCTCTGCATTAATTTTTTGGAGTAAGTCCCCGACAGTCATTTTTTCCAGGTGACGGTAGCTGCTGGGTTGCTCTGTTATTTTTTCAAATGCCATGCGGCTTGCTTTAGCTGTGATAGTCAATTAATCCTTCCATCGGCGCTTTGATCACTTTTCCCGGCTCAAATTCATAACTGGCGCAAAGTTGCTGCAACACATCCTTAAAACCAAATGCCACACCACCGGTAAAATGCACCGGCAATGTCCATATCTCCCGGTATTTGCAAAGATGGTTAAAGAAAAAATCGTTCAATCCGTCTTCGATAATGTTCTCGATCATATAATGCCCCCGGTTTTCTGCGAGGAATTTTGCATAACTGGCTAAATAACGGTTGGGCAAAGGCTTTTTATAAACATTCTCCAGTATTTCAGCCGTGTTGGTGGTATAAGTAAGATCGAAACGACCCCTTAATTCATCATCAAAAGTGCCGTAGAGATAGTACTGGATGACTTTTTTCCCAAGGTAAGCCCCGCTGCCCTCATCGCCCAGCACATAACCCAGGCCGGGACTGTTCCTTACAATTTTCTTCCCGTCATAGTAGCAGGAGTTGGAACCGGTACCCAGTATGCAGGCGATGCCTTTCTCTCTTCCGCAAAGTGAACGGGCAGCCGCCATCAGGTCATGCTGTACATCTACTTTTGCTCCGGGGAATACCCGGCTTACTGCTTTCTTTACCGATTTCGCATTCACAGGATTGGCACAACCCGTACCGTAGTAATAAATTTCATCCACCTGCACCTGTTTCAGTTTTGGCTTCAGTTCTTTAAGCAACAAATCCGTTATTTGCTCTGTATTAAGAAAATAGGGGCTGATGCCCTGTGTAATAATAGTCTTCTTTTTACCATTACCAAGTAAACACCATTCTGCCTTTGTGGCGCCGCTGTCAGCAATCAGTTTTATTAAGGACATGTTACTGGTTGTTGGTTGCTGGTCCCTGAAAGAGGAATTAGTCCCCCCGTCAGAGAGTTTCCGAATATCACGAAACAAGTGACAAGCAACGAGAAACCAGCAACTTTCTCTATTTTGCGTCAAATTACGTAATTAAAGATATGATGGGGAATAAAAAGTTGCAGGTCTGGCTTCCATTACTTTTTTCCATAGTGCTGATATTGGGTATGTTCCTGGGCTACCGGATGAATAGTAGCGGGAATAAAAGTTTTTTTGCTGCTGACAGACGCAGTACCCTGCAGGAGGCCCTTGATTTTATCCGGCTGAAGTATGTGGACTCCGTACAGATTGATTCGCTGCAGGGAAAAGCCATTGAGGAAATGATGACAGAACTGGATCCCCATTCTGTTTATCTCCCCCCGGTTGACTTAAAAGAGGCCAATGAGGACCTGGAGGGAAATTTTTCCGGTATCGGGGTTGAGTTCAATATTTTTAATGATACGGTGAATGTGGTTTATGTCATTCCCGGAGGGCCCAGTGAAAAAGCCGGGATCAAA
>JBQTHS010000133.1:0-7324 GCA_052389635.1 Bacteroidota bacterium
CCAGACAGGCCAAATCAGGATTTGTGATCAAGCAAAGTCAATAAACCTGTAAAGGAAATAAACAGCAAAGCCCCGACGATTCTGTCGGGGCTTTTTTTATAGATGGCATTTTATAGAATCAATATCCGCCGGGAAGGCAATAAGACGGTAAGAAAAAGCAAAACCCAATAATTGCCGCCTTTCCGTCTTACCGGCAATTATTCAATTTAGGTTTGGCTGCTTCTGTTATTTCTCAGTAATAAGAATAAAAGGTGGTGCAGGATTGGGTATCTGCCCATGGCTGCGCTGGCGGAAAATAAACTGCCGGATGTCATTATCAGCATTGGGCATGTTACGGAAGCGGGTCATATCGGGTGAAACACAGGGCATATTATCAACCGGAAGGGTAAAGACCCGGCTGCCGTCGGGCAAAAGCTGTGATAATTTTGCTGTGGGGAGCGGAGGGGTTATCAATGTATTTTGCTGCCGGCCCTGAAAAGATTGCAGGGGCCAAATCTTCATCCATTTGTTTTGTTCTGGCTTTTTTTGCAGATATGTCTCTGCATTAAACAAATCTTTTTGTGCTGAGGCAGTAAAAGCGCTGCATATGCCGAAAAGAAGAAACAGTTTCTTCATAAGCGATGATTTAATCGAAGTTACTAAACTTCCCTCTCTCCCGATCTTTATCGGGATGGAGAGGGGCAGGGACCCGACGATAAATGTCGGGCTCCGACTGAAGCGTCGGAGGTGAGGTTTATTTCCGCATTTCTTTCCAGGCATTGATGAGACCGTTGGTGGAGGCATCATGATTGCTTACAGGAGTATTGCTCTGCAGTTCCGGAAGAATTTTATTGGCGAGCTGCTTGCCGAGTTCCACTCCCCACTGATCGAAGCTGTAAATATTCCAGATAAGGCCCTGCACAAAAATTTTGTGTTCATAGAGGGCAATCAGCTCGCCGACGGAGAAGGGGGTAATTTTCTTCAGCAGAAAAGAATTGGTGGGCCTGTTGCCTTCAAATATTTTGTAAGGGAGCAGTTTGGATATTTGTTCAGCAGGTAACCCCGCCTTTTCCAATTCTTTTGCTGCTTCCTCTTCAGTTTTTCCGTTCATCAGCGCCTCTGTTTGTGCAAAGAAATTGCTCAGCAGTTTTATATGATGGTCACCGGCGGGGTTATGGCTTTGGGCCGGGGCAATGAAATCGCAGGGTATTAAAAGGGTGCCCTGGTGAATGAGTTGGTAAAAGGCATGCTGCCCGTTAGTGCCCGGTTCGCCAAATATCACAGGCCCTGTGGCGTATTCCACTGCTTCTCCGTTGCGGTCGGTGCTCTTGCCGTTACTTTCCATATTGCCCTGCTGAAAGTAAGCGGCAAAGCGGTGCAGGTACTGGTCGTAAGGGAGTATGGCTTCTGATTGTGCGCTGAAAAAATTGCTATACCAGATACTGAGCAGTGCCATCAGTACCGGTATATTTTTATCAAACGGGGTATTTTGAAAATGCTGGTCGGCCTGGTGGGCGCCTTTCAGCAATTCCTCAAAGTTTTTATAACCGATAGTAAGGGCGATGGATAATCCAATGGCGCTCCAGAGAGAATAGCGGCCGCCAACCCAGTCCCGGAATTCAAACATATTCTTTTTGTGTATTCCAAAAGCACTTACTTCTTTTTCATTTGTGCTGAGCGCCACAAAATGCCTGGCGATATGCTTTTCCTGCCTTGCTTTTTTCAGGAACCATTGCCGGGCGGTTTGGGCATTGGTCATGGTTTCCTGGGTAGTGAATGTTTTGGAGGCTATAAGGAACAGTGTACGTTCCGGGTTTAGTTTTTTCAGTGTGTCGGTAATATGGGTGCCGTCCACATTGGAAACAAAGAATGTTTCAATGCCTTTTACCCGATAAGGCTTCAATGCTTCGGTTACCATCAGCGGGCCCAGGTCGCTGCCACCGATACCGATATTGACAATGTATTTTATTTTTTTTCCGGTATATCCCCTGAAATTTCCGTTGTGAACTGCTTCGCAGAATTTCTTCATCTTTTTGAGCGCCTTCTTTACACCCGGCATCACATCATTGCCGTCCGCATATACCGGGTTGCCGGAAAAATTGCGCAGGGCCGTGTGCAGCACAGAACGTCCTTCGGTTTCGTTGATGGCGTCCCCGTTGAACATGGCGCTGATGCCGTCTTTGACCCTGCACTCATTGGCCAGTTGCAGCAGCAGCTTCATGGTTTGGGGGGTAATGATGTTTTTGGAATAGTCAAAGACAATATCGCTGCTGCAGCAAGAATATTTTTTAAAGCGGTCAGGGTCTTGTGTAAAAAGCCCCCGCATGTGAACCTTTTTCATCTCAGCGGCATGTTGCTGCAGCAGTGGCCAGGCTTGGGTGGTAGTGGGGTTGATTTTGGGGAGCATAAGGGTTTCTATAAAGAATTAAATAGTTGAATGGTTTTTGCCACCATCTCTTTGCTGATGTCTGAGTGCAATACTAAACGGATACGGACAGGAGAGATGGCGTACCCTAAAATATCCTGTTTCTTCAGCTTCGCCACTAATTCAGGGGCGCTGCCGTCTTCTTTCATTTCAAAAATGATGATATTCGTCTCCACCGGCAATACCAGCTGCACAAAATCCTTTTTTGCTATTGCATCAGCAATCTGTTTTGCATGAGTATGGTCTTCGGACAGCCGGTCAATATTATTTTGCAAAGCATAGATACCGGCCGCTGCGATAAACCCGGCCTGCCGCATACCACCGCCAAACACTTTCCTTACCCGCCGTGCCCTCTTAATAAAATTGTTTTTGCCAATAAGCAAACTGCCAACGGGGCAGCCCAGGCTCTTGCTCAGGCAAACCGAAATGCTGTCGAATGCTTCTCCGTATTGTTTGGCGGTTTCTCCTTTTGCCACCAGCGCATTCCAGAGCCGGGCGCCATCGAGGTGAAAGGCAAGCCCCTTTTCTTTACACAGGCTTTGTATTTTTTTTATTTCATTAAAGTCATAACAACTGCCGCCTCCGCGGTTGGATGTATTTTCTAAAGAAACGAGGCTGGTATGCGGCCGGTGCGGATCATCCGGCTGAATGGCGGCAGCCACCTGTTCTGCATTTATTCTTCCAAGGTCCCCCTGTAATAATTTCACAGATGCGCCGGAATTAAAAGCGATTCCACCGCCTTCATACTGGTAGATATGGGAGCTTTCATCGCAGATCACCTCATCGCCCGGTTGGGTGTGGCACTTGATGGCGATCTGGTTGGTCATGGTGCCGGAGGGGCAAAACAATGCCGCTTCCATGCCAAACATGGTTGCCGTCATGCTTTCCAGTTCATTTATCGAAGGGTCTTCGCCAAACACATCGTCGCCTACCGGGGCCTTCATCATAGTTTCCAGCATGGCTGGGATGGGCTTTGTTACTGTATCCGATCGGAAGTCAATAATCATCCGTGTATTTTTCTGCAATATACTCTGTTCACCCCTCAAATTAAACAGTTGGCGAAGGCCGGAGAGCAGTTAGGGTTTCAATTGCTAACTTGGACATTTATGAAAGAACCCGGAATTGTTGAATACGCCCTGCTGATAGCGGTATGCATTGTTTTTGCTGCGGCAGGCCTTTATTTGCTGGCTAATTTCAACCGTCTTTTCCGCAGAACAATAAGAAATGAATTGCTCAGAAAAAACGCTGCAGCATGGCTGGTTATCTTTTGCCTTTCCATTGCCATGGTGCCGATGAGTGGCGGTTTTTTTTACCTGCTTGAAAAGCATGGGTGGGGTTGGACTATCGGCAGCCATTTTATTTCTGCTACCGGCTGCACACTGATCATTTATAACCTGGCAAGACTGGTGGCAGGGAACAGGCAGTTAAAGAAACTTTCTTTTATTAAACATAGTGCTCTTGTTGTTATTACATTAATTGCAGCCACACTGGCTATCAATATTCCATTAAGTTATTGGATGTATGGAAAAGAAGCTGAGCCTTATATGAAATATGTACTTAGCAACAGTATTTATCTGGCAGCAGCAACGGGTATAGTATATGCCGGGATCAATTATCTCAACATTGAGCGAAAAAGAAAATTTCATGAAAAAGAACTGGAGCTGAGCCGGCTCCGGGAATTAAAGACAAAAGCAGAGCTGGATGCTCTGCATTCCAAGATCAATCCCCATTTCCTTTACAATGCGCTGAACTCAATTGCCGACCTGTCCGTAACGGATGGGAAAAAAGGGAGGAAGATGACAATTGCCCTTGCTGACCTGTTCCGGTACAGTATTAATTACAGTGATAACAATTATTCAACGGTAAAGGACGAACTGGCGATGGCGGAAGTGTACCTTCAGATTGAGAAAATCAGGTTCGAAGACCAGCTCAGTTATTCATTGCAGGTGGATGAAAATGCAGGGCATTACCTCGTTCCGAGATTTTTGCTGCAGCCTATCGTGGAGAACGCCGTAAAACATGGACTGAAGGCAACCGGGAAGATGACTGAAATAATTATTGAGGTAAAGAAAGACGGGGAGGGGTTAGTGGTAAATGTTGCGGATAACGGGCCCGCATTCCCTGATGAACTCAGCCCGGGATATGGTGTCAAAAGTGTTTTCGACAAACTGGATCTTTTGTTTCCTGAAAAATATGCCGTTCAGTTTACTAACAAACCGAGAAAGCAGGTATCCGTTCATATTAATAAACTGATGAAAGATGGACCGGTTATTTAAAGCCATAGTAATAGATGATGAGCCCGCCGCCCGCCGGCTGATGAAAAGCCTGCTGCAGGAATACAAAGATGTGGTGGAGGTGATTGGCGAAGCAGCCAACGGGGGAGAAGCCGTTGAAAAGATAGAATCCCTGCTGCCCGATCTTATTTTCCTTGACATACAGATGCCTGACCTCACCGGGTTTGAGGTGATCGAGCGGCTGCGGCATAAACCGAATATCATTTTCACCACAGCTTACGAGCAGTATGCCATCAAAGCATTTGAAACTTTCTCCATTGATTATTTGTTAAAGCCCATCAAAGAAGAAAGACTGGAACAAAGCATTGCCAAGCTGAAGCAATTCGGAAAAGTTTCTGCTCAGGTGGATGTAGCCGGTCTGCAGCAACTCATACAGCAACTGAAGGCGCCGCAAAAAGCTACCGCACTGCCCGTAAAGACCGGCGACCGCATCAACTTGCTGAAATTTGAAAATATCAGCCACCTCGAGGCGCAGGATAAGTATGTTTTCATCCATACCGTTGACGGGCAGAAACATCTTACCGATCAGACATTAACCTCACTCGAAGAAAAACTCCCACTGCAGTTTTACCGCATTCAGAAATCTTTTATCATCAACAAGGAGAAGATAAAAGAGATGCACAAGCATTTTAACGGCCGCTATCTCTTTATCATGGATGATAAAAACGGGACCCGCATCAGCTCAGGCCGTACCTATCATGAGGCCATTAAGGCTGAGTTCGGCCTTTAGCCTTTTATCTCATTATTTCACCTTCTGTCTCAAAATCTGGCGCAGTTGTAACCCGGATGTCAGTGCTGCGTCACACTTCCGTAATCAGAACGAGCACCACTCATCAATTTATAGGGCCGTTCAATTTAAAACAATGTTCTATGTAATACAAAGTACTGAATTTTGACCTGTAATGAACAAAAACAAGTACACAAAAAGTATAACCATGAAAAAATTAATGACCTTGCTGACTGTTGTTTTACTCGCCTTATCAGTTGATAGTCAGGCACAAATTACGAACGGAAAAGTAACCGGTATTGTTATTGACGGCAACACTAAAACCATCGAATCTGCCACAATCACCCTTTTGAAGGCCAAAGATTCCACGGTAGCTAAGATGGCCGTGGCTGACAAAACCGGCCGTTTCAGCTTTGAAGGTGTTGCCGAGGGGCGATATATCGTTTCCATAACCGCCGTCGGTCACAACAAAGGATTTTCTGATGCATTCGAAGTAAATGCCGCTAATTCCGCTATTGCTTTAAAAACAATTGAACTGGTTCCTACAGCCAAAAGCTTGGGTGCGGTGACTGTTACAGCCCGAAAACCCCTTATCGAACAAAAAATAGACCGCACCATTGTGAATGTGGAAGCGGCGGCCAGTAATGTAGGCACTACGGCGCTTGAGGTGCTGGAAAAATCACCCGGCGTATCGGTTGACAAGGATGGTAACATCAGCCTGAAGGGAAAACAGGGTGTGCAGGTGTATGTGGATGGCAGGCCCACTTATTTATCAGGCCCCGACCTGGCCAACCTGCTGAACAGCATGAACAGCAACCAGCTTGACCAGATAGAGATCATGACCAATCCCCCGGCCAAATATGAAGCAGCCGGTAACAGCGGTATCATCAATATCAAAACCAAAAAGACAAAGCAGTTTGGCTACAACGGAAGTATATCTTCCACTTACAGCCAGGGCCGGTTGCCAAAGATCACCAATGGCTTCAACTTCAATTACCGGAAGAATAAAATCAACTTTTTCACGAACCTCGGCCAGAACTACCGTCGAAATTTTCAGAACCTTGACATCCAGCGGAAATTCATTGATGCAACCACCAAGGAAGTGAGATCACATTTTGACCAGGAATCCAGGATAAGGGAAGGAGGGGAGTCGTACAACGGAAAAATCGGGCTGGATTATTTTGCTTCCAGGAAAACAACGCTCGGTTTTGTAGTGAACGGATTCTATAATCCCGGCAACTTCAGCAACACCAGCGATGTAATGATATCCGATCCCAACCGCATTCTGCTCAGCCGCACATTAGCCAGTACCAGCAATGACCGGAAATGGAAACATGCAGGCGCCAACCTCAACTTCCGCCATGTGTTTGATTCAACAGGAAAGGAACTGACTGCGGATGCAGACTTATTAAGCTACCGCAGTACCAATATGCAGGACCTTATCAATGCTTATTATGATGCCGGGGGTGTACCCTCTACGAAAGCAGACACACTGTTGGGCAATCTGCCGCAGGACATCAATATTTATTCGGCTAAAATGGATTACACTCATCCCCTGAAGAACGGGGCAAAGTTTGAGGCCGGTATCAAAACAAGTTTTGTGAAGACTGATAATAATGCCATCTACGATAGTGTGAACTATGGTGTAAGGGCAAGGGATATCGGCCGCAGCAATCATTTTATCTATGATGAAAATGTGAATGCGGTTTATGTGAACTACAGCAGGCCGCTGGGTAAGAAATTCTTCGGTCAGTTTGGATTGAGGGCAGAGAATACCAATGCAAAAGGAAACCAGGTTATCACCGGCGAGAAATTCACCAGAAACTATACACAGCTTTTCCCAACCGCTTTTTTGCAATATAAAGCCAATGAGAAACACACCTTCGGGCTGAATTACGG
>JBQTHS010000134.1:0-23115 GCA_052389635.1 Bacteroidota bacterium
TTGCTCAAACGGAGGGAGAGAACCTGCAGGCGGGTGAAAAAATTTCCCGTTCACTGTTTCTGAGCTGGACAGGTTTGCTGGCAGGCGGCGGGCTTTTCGGCACACTTATCTATGGATTTGGAAACAAATACCGTTACCAGGTAAAAAAGATAAAGCTTGCCTACGACAATTTACCAGCCGTTTTCAAAGGATTGAAGATTGTGCAGATATCTGATATCCATTCCGGAAGTTTTACAGATAAAGAAGCCGTGATGAAGGGGGTGCAGAAGATCATGAACGAAAAACCAGACCTCATACTTTTTACCGGCGACCTGGTAAATAATGTGGCGGAAGAAATGGATGATTACCTGGATATTTTCAGCAGGCTGAATGCCCCGATGGGAGTATATTCTACATTGGGTAATCATGACTATGGCGATTATGTAAGCTGGGACAGCGATGCTGACAAAAAAGCTAATCTTGAAAAATTGAAAGGAGTGCATCAGCAACTCGGCTGGCGGCTGCTGATGAATGAGCATGTGCTGCTTGAGAGAGGCACGGATAAGATGGCCGTTATCGGTATTGAAAACTGGAGCGCCAAAGCCCGTTTTCCAAAATACGGCAACCTGGCTAAAGCTTATACCGGAGCAGAAGCAGTTCCTTTTAAGATATTGATGAGCCATGACCCCTCACACTGGAAAGCAGAAGTGCTGGAATCTTACCCGGGTATTGACCTGGTGCTTTCCGGCCACACCCACGGAATGCAGTTTGGAGTGGAAATACCCGGCCTGAGATGGAGCCCGGTGCAATATGTCTATAAGGAGTGGGCGGGATTGTATGAACAGGAAGAAGGGTCGCAAAAACTATATGTGAACAGGGGGTTCGGCTTCCTGGGCTACCCGGGCCGGGTGGGCATCCTGCCCGAAATCACTGTTCTTGAGCTGGTCTGACTGCTTGTCCCGGTTCTCCAGGAGTATCCGTGTGACCCGTATCCGCAATTATGAGGATATTTTCTCCAATATTTCGGAACAATTATTCGTTTCTTGTACTTGAAAAGCAGCGTATTAAACTTTTTTTTAACCTTTTAGTCTTAAAAACCCGGCATTCCCGGGACCGAACCTGTTCCGCCAAAAGCGGGGCGACTGCCTGATGCAAAAACGATGGTCAATATTACCGGCCCTCATCCTGCTGGCTGTGGCTGCACATTCACAAAGCGGCCGGGCTGACACTTCTGTTGCCACCATCAAAGAAAAAGACCTTGCCCTGATAGACACTACCATTGATTATGATGAACTGTTCCAGGACTTTGATGCTTTTATGGATTCCATCCTCTCGCCGCACAGCTACCTGCTCATGAGCCTTTCGGCAGGAAAAGGATTTTACAATTTTGAGAACAAGAACAACTATCAGGTCACCACTTCCAAAAAACTCACCTATTCACCAACACTCGGCTATTATCATAAAAGCGGGTTAGGCCTCACGGCCACCGGTTATATTGTAGATGACGGGGCCAATATGAATTTTTTTCAGACCGGCCTTACTCCTTCGGTTGATTTCCTGAGGAATAAAAAATTTGCAACGGGGTTTTCATACACTAAATTTTTCACCAGGGATTCGCTGCCTTTTTACACCACGCCCATCCAGAATGAACTGTATGCTTATTTCACCTGGCGCAAATGGTGGGTGAGGCCCACCCTGGCGCTGAGCTACGGCTGGGGGAGCCGTACCGATTACGAAGAAAGAGAGGCGTTGATACAGGACCTTCGCCTGCGCAGGAGAGGGTTTACCTACATCAATACTGAGGAAACCATCAGCGATTTCTCACTGATGACATCTGTTCGTCATGATTTTTACTGGCTGGATGTGTTCACTTTTAAAGACCATATACGCTTCACCCCGCAGCTCACTTTCACCAGCGGTACGCAGAAATTCGGTTTCAACCAGTCATCTACCACCTATGCCAGCATCATCCGCAGCACCAGCAATGTGCTCTACAACACGGACAGTTATTACTTAGATGATGAGCTGAAATTCCAGCCACTGTCTCTTACTCTTTACCTGCGTGGTGAATATTCCATAGGCAAATTCTTTTTCCAGCCCCAGTTTGCCTTTGACTATTACTTCCCCGCCACTTCCAAAAACTTCAACAGCCTGTTCTCCGTGAATGCAGGGTTTATGTTCTGACGCCGGGTTATTTTAGAAAACCTTCACAGTCCGCCGGCAATACTTCAGTTACATATTCTGTTCTTGAAATGACCAATAGCAGTTAAGGAATTTTAACAGCCCTGCCGGGTTACTGGCACTATCCTTGAAATTTTTCAGGGTCTTTTTATTCACCAAATAATTTTAAAAGTATAGCCATGAGATGCGACACAAAATTTTCCCGGACAACTTAACTAACCGGTTTCCCGGGAAAATTTTGGGGCATCCCGATCCAGCGTTACACTCAGGACAATCGGGACCATGTGGCCATATTTAACAATTAAAAGCTATCACATGAAAACAAAACTTCTTTCACTGTTTGCAGCATTATTGATTGCCCAGGCCATGATGGCCCAGTTCCATATCGGCGCCAAGGCCGGGGTCAATATCATCAAAGTAGATGGCAAGTCGTTCAAGGATGAATTCCGCTACGGCTACTCCCTCGGTGGTTTTATGGAAATAAGGGCGGGCAACAAGCTGGTAGTTCAACCGGAACTCATCTGGAACCAGTATGCCACCCGTCTCGACAGTAATTACAAGAATGTCTATCAGGATGTTTTTAATGGCAATGCCAATGTCAAACTCAATTATCTCTCCATCCCCATTTTACTGAATTATAAACTGATCGGCAGTTTTCTGTCGCTGCAGGCGGGGCCGCAGTTTGGTATCCTGATTGACCAGAGTAAAACCGTATTACAGAACGGCGGCAATGCTTTCAAGAGCGGCGACTTCTCTATGCTGGGCGGCGTTCAGTTCAAAGTGCTGGCCTTCCGGCTGAATGCCCGCTATGCGGTGGGGTTAAATAATATCAGCGACCTGCCCGATGATGACAAATGGAAAAGCCAGGGATTCCAGGTATCCGTTGGAATAGCCTTGTAGAAATATCAAATCCTTATGAAAGGGCCCCTTCGGTTGAAGGGGCTTTTTTTATAATCATTTATTCTTCAGCTACCTATTTTGTCAGTCTTTTTATTAAAGGCACAAATCTTGGCAATACTGAATCTGCATTCTATTTTTACCGCCCTCCCTTATCCCGGACGGGTGAGTGACAGATTGACCTAAGAAGCCCTGATTATGAACTTTGAACAATTTTTACTGCGTTCCGAAGACGAAATGGATTTTTTGCCTATTATTCCCCTGAACGAAAGCGAACAGGAAGACCCGAATGGCATTGAAATACCTGCCGAGATAGCTTTATTGCCCCTGAGAAATACGGTACTTTTCCCCGGTGTGGTGTTGCCTATCACCGTAGGCCGGGATAAAAGCATAAAAGCAGTGAATGATGCCTATAAGACCGACAAGCTGATCGGTGTAGTGGCGCAGAAAGACAGCAATATCGAAGACCCGTCCGTGAAGGATCTCGAAGATATCGGCACCGTGGCCCGTATCGTCAAGCTGATCAAAATGCCGGATGGCGGTACCACCATCATTATCCAGGGAAAGAGCCGGTTCCTGATCGGGTCCATCATCGGCGATGATCCTTATTTCAAGGCTAAAATCAAAAAGTTAGAAGAGGAGGAGTCGCCAAAAGATGAGGACTTCAATGCCTATGTGGCCAATATCAAAGACCTGGCGGCGGATATTGTACAGCTTTCACCCAATATCCCGGCGGAAGCTTCTATTATACTTCGCAATATTGAGAACCCGTCTTTTCTCATCCACTTTGTATCCAGCAACCTGAATACTGATATCAAAGACAAACAGCGGTTACTGAAGCTCAACCATATCCGGGAAAGGGCCGACCTGCTGATGAAACTGCTGCAAAAAGAACTGCAGTTTGCTGAACTGAAAAATAAAGTGACCACCAAGACCAAAACAGAGATTGACAAACAGCAGCGGGAATATTTCCTGCAGCAGCAGCTGAAAAGCATCAAGGAAGAGCTGGGCGGCGACAGCAATGTGCAGGAAGTAAAAGAGATGCAGAAAAAGGCGGACGCCAAAAAATGGCCTGATACTGCGAAGGAAATGTTTAAGAAGGGAGTGGAGAAATTAGAAAGGATGCACCCCAGCACACCGGATTATTCGGTGGTGTACAATCATCTCGACCTGATGCTGGACCTGCCCTGGCAAACTTATACAGAAGATCACTACGACCTGAAGAAAGCAAAGAAAACACTGGACATTGATCATTATGGTATGCATAAGATAAAGGAGCGGATACTGGAATACCTTGCCGTCCTGAAACTGAAGGGTGATATGAAAAGCCCGATACTTTGCTTTGTAGGCCCGCCCGGTATCGGTAAAACATCGCTGGGCAAAAGTATTGCCAATGCGGTTGGCAGAAAATATGTACGACTCAGCCTCGGCGGCCTGCATGATGAGAGTGAAATAAGGGGCCACCGCAAAACCTATATCGGTGCCATGCCGGGAAGGATACTGCAATCTGTCCGGAAAGTAAAATCATCCAACCCGGTGATGATATTAGATGAGATTGATAAAGTGGGTAATGATTTCCGTGGCGACCCATCTTCTGCATTACTGGAAGTATTAGACCCGGAACAAAACCATAGCTTTTATGATAATTACCTGGAGATGGAATACGACCTGAGCAAGGTCTTGTTCATCGCCACGGCGAATAATGTACAGAACATCCAGCCGGCATTGAGGGACAGGCTGGAAATCATTGACCTGAGCGGCTATGCAGTGGAGGAGAAAATGGAAATCGCCAAACGGCACCTGCTGCCCAAGCAGAGAGAACTGCATGGATTAAAGAGCAGTAATTTCAGGATTTCCGATAGAGTGCTGGAAAAAATCATTCAGGACTATACAAGGGAAAGCGGGGTAAGGGAACTGGACCGTCAATTAGCTTCCATCATGCGGCACCAGGCCAGGCAATTAGTATTGAAGGGAAAACTGAAAACAGCTGTTACCGCGGATGATATTGAAAAGACCCTTGGCAAACCCCGTTACAGCAATGATATTTATAAAACGGTAAATATGCCGGGTGTGGCGGTTGGACTTGCCTGGACCTATGTGGGAGGCGATATTCTTTTTATTGAAACCAGCCTGAGTGACGGTAAAGGCGAACTGAAACTGACCGGCAACCTGGGCAATGTGATGAAGGAAAGTGCCAGCACAGCACTCACCTACCTGCAATCCAATGCCCAGAAATATAAACTGGATGCCAAACTCTTTGACAAGAAGAACATTCACATTCATGTACCGGAAGGAGCGGTGCCGAAAGACGGACCCAGCGCCGGGATCACCATGATGACGGCCATAGCTTCTGCACTCACCGGCAAACGGGTAAAACCTTTTCTTGCCATGACGGGTGAGATAACTCTGCGGGGACAGGTGCTTCCCGTGGGTGGCATCAAAGAAAAAGTACTGGCCGCCAAAAGGGCCGGGCTGAAAGAGATCATCCTCTGCTGGCAGAATGAGAAGGATGTGCAGGAGATAGAATCGGATTTTATCAAAGGCATCAAATTCCATTATGTAAAGAACATGAGCCAGGTGCTGGAGCTGGCACTGGTGGAGTAGTATCTCGAAATTGGTTCTTTGGAGTCGCAAGCAATGCTGTAGAAGCCCGAAGGGCTTTAAAATGATTAAACGAGATACGGCCGGGAGGGGTGAAGCAAAAAGAGGGCAAAGCCCGAAGGGCTTTAATACTTATAACTCCCGGTTCAACCGGGGGTAAGCAAAACAGGAGGGTATTCAACCCCGAAGGGGTTGAACACAGGAAAGATATTCATGAGTTACCGTCAGATATATTATCAGATTGTGTTTGGAACAAAACACCGCAAGCCAACAATTCCTGAAACCTATTGCACAGAACTCTACGGGTATATTCACGGGATAATAAAGAATAAGAATTGTAAGCTTTATCGTATCAACGGAGTTGAAGACCACCTGCATATTTTCTCTGACCTGCATCCGTCAGTATCCCTTTCTGATTTAGTTAAGGATATAAAAGTTGCGAGCAGCATTTGGCTGAAATCAAACCCTCATTTTCCGGATTTCGAAGGATGGCAGGATGGTTACGGGGCCTTTACGTATTCTGATAGAGAAAAGGACAAGATAATTAATTATGTTAATGGGCAGAAGGAACATCACAGATCAGAAAATTTCTCCGATGAATTTATGCGCCTGCTGAAAGAGAACGGGATTGAGTTTGATGAGAAATATTTATTGTGAGGTTTATTATTCAACCCCTCCGGGGTTGGCCTTGCGTATTACGAATTTCCGTGAGTTTCACTCACGGTTACCGGTATTGAAGCCCTCCGGGCTTATCCAGGTTCCGGGTGCCTTAGAAATTCTCTGAATTATTACTGTGAATATGTTTCTTCAACCCCTTCGGGGTTGCCCGGGCTTTTCTCAGCATTTTCCGTGAGTTTCACTCACGGTTACCGGTATTGAAGCCCTCCGGGCTTTCGCTGAAACTTCGTCCCATAGACAAAATGTGAAAATAATGGGCCAGGTGCTGTAACTGGCGCTGGTGGATTAGAAGTTTTCTAAAGCCCGAAGGGCTTTAATGCTAATAACTCCCGGTGCAACCGGGAGTAAGCGAAACAGGACGGAGTACAACCCCGAAGGGGTTGAATGTTTTAAGTAGCCTTCCTTGTTCGCAAGGAGGATTTCTTTTTTGGCCCATATCTCGGAACGTATGGAGGTGGAAAGGAAAAATTCATGTATGCCTCATAAATTTCTTTCCCAAATGTCTTCAATAGGTTTTTCTCCATCTCTTTTCTAAGAAGGTTGCAGTCGGAAATAGTATTAGCTGTGTCTTTCCTGCATTTTCTCTGCTCAATAACATAGGTATTAAAAAAGTAATAAAGTCTGTTTATTACAGAATCGCTGAGTTGACATTTGCATCTGCTTGTAATTATCTTACTTATCCTGATATTGATTTTTGATTGTACAAGTGTATCTATTGGCTGTTGCCCTTCCGTTTTAATATAAAATATAGCCAGTAAGGTAAAACTGAAGAGTGTATGTTTCACAGGGCTTCGGTTGATTTACCGGAAGAAAGTTTATTTTCACAATAAATAATGTTTGTGCGTAGCGTAATAGTTGTTTTTACATTATTTGTTTACTGTAGAATTTCCGCTCAAACCCTCGGCGGCAATGCGGTTTTTAATTTCCTTAAACTCCCCAACACTCCCCAACTAACCGGCCTTGGCGGCGTCAATGTTTCTCATACTTCCAATGATGTTGGCCTGGCTTTTAATAATCCGGCCTTGTTGAAGCCGACCATGCATACCCAACTGAATGCGGTGTTCAACAGTTTTTATTCGGGTATCAAGGTCTATCATCTTTCGCTGGGCTACCGGAATGAGAAACTGAAAACGAATTTTCTGTGGGGACTGAATTACTTCAGTTATGGTAATACCACCGAAACGGACGCTTCGGGCAATATTCTTGGAAAATTCCGGCCAACGGACTGGGTGATGCAGGTATCAGCATCCCGGAGTTATTTAAAGAACTGGAACTACGGGGCCACATTGAAATACATCAGCTCCAATTACGGTCAATACAGTTCAAATGGAATTGCTGTGGATGTCGGGTTGTTGTTTCAGGATACGGCCAAACATTTTTCTGCCTCCCTGCTGCTGAAGAACATGGGTTTCCAGTTAAAGAAATATGAAGACACGGATGCGGATGACCTGCCATTCGATCTGCAGATCGGCATCAGCAAGCGGTTGGAGAAGGCTCCATTTGGGTTCTCTCTTACGGGGCAAAGGGTTCACCACTTCAATATCCGGTATGACGATACCAGCTTCAATAATGAGAACGGGTATCCCAATACTTCGGCAAAGAAATTCAGTTTCGGCAAACTGCTGGACCATCTGGTGCTGGGCAGCAGCATTTATTTTGGCGACAGGGTGGAGTTTAACCTTGGGTATAATTTCCTTCGCAGAAGGGAACTGAATATTGGCAGCGATGCCAATGGTCTCAATGGGTTTTCATTAGGCGCCGGGGTAATGCTGGGTAAAATGCAAATACGATATGCAAGGGCATATTATCAGAATAACTCTGCTTACAACCAGCTTGGGCTGAACCTGGCATTGAACCAATATTTTGGACTGGGGAAGTTCGGCGAGAAAATAGGCTGGTAAGACACAGAGCTAATGGCTAAAAGCTATTAACTGATAGCCGTTAGCCATTAGCTGTTAGCTAATCATCTTATACACTTCAAACGCCTCCGCATATTCACTGCCGCACTGCACACCCCGCACTTTTGCCAGCGAACGGATGAAATCTTCCTGCATATAATTCCGGTGCTGCTGTGACTGGTAGGCCTGGATAGCCTGCACTTTCCTGTTCAGTTCATCCGCAGTAAGCCGTATGAAGAATGTGGACCGAAAACTGTCATGGTTCCAGGGCAGCTCATAGCCGAGAACAGAACTGTTTTTAAAAGCTCTCAATGCTTCGGTATGAATGAACTGGTGGTCCTGGTGCTTATCGGAGGCAGAAGGAATGAAAACAAGCTCCGGCTGTATTTTTTTATTCAGGTTTACCAATGCTTCCAGTATCTCCTGTCTTTTTGTATCAAACTCCCGTACTTCAAAATCATAGAAGACCAGGTTGCCTGCATTAATATCCAGGATACCGGTGGCGAGCCTGCATTCTTTTTCCAGTGTGTCTTCAGGCAAGCCGGTGGGCAATGATCTTTTACAAAGGGAAAAAGCGGCATAATGCACTTCTTTTCCTTCGGCTATGAATTTTGCCAACGCTCCGCCGCATCCCAGTTCCCCATCGTCGGTATGCGGGGCCAGCACTATTATTTTTTGGGCATCGGTCATAGCATTTAATCCTCCAGGAATATGGTTGAATCTTTTATCAGCGGCAGTTGTTGCCTGAACTGGCTGTTCAAAATTACCCTAAAGAGGTTCACATTCGACATTCCGCTATAAAATCCAGCATAGTTCTTATCCGGAAAAAATACGGCACTGAGGCTAAGAAACATGGTCTTTTTGTCCTTATCTTCTTTTATTTCCCGGAAACCATGGTCGCTGATGAGCAGGATGATGGGTGGGTTGGATGAACCGGCCATGATCGTATCCACCAGTTCCAGGTATCTCTTATTGGCATAAACGATATAACTCACAGCGGCCGCCTTATTAAATGCAAATTCTTTGGTAAGCCCGGAAAGCTCCGTTTTGTTGCCAAGGCTGTCAAAATAATAAGGATGATGCGGCATGATGAGATGGGTGTACACAAATTTTGACCCGGCTGATTGAGTACTGGCTGTTTTGATGGTCTCTGAAAAAAGCAGGTTATTGTTTTGCAGGTCCAGGTCAATGGGGAACGGATTGGCAGACTTTATTTTAAAAGTGGTGACTAAGTGATAACCAAGATCCCGGTTAAGCCTTGACAAAAAAGTTTGCCGTGTCAGCGGCCGGGTATCGTTTATCCAGAATGTGGGTTTCGCAATGGACGGGCTTCCCTTAAAATCAAAAAGAGAGTAATTGAAAAAAGTATAACCCTGCTTTCGCAGAAAACCAAGTACCTGGTTATTCTTTAATGCTTTGCTGCCTGCCGGAATGTTTTTTTTATTCTGAATGCTGCCCGATACATTTTCCAGGTAGTTCATATTCAATGCTGATCCGATTGAGAAAAAAGTGAAATTGTAATTGGCAAGGCTACTGTCGGCGATATGAAACCCTCTTTTCCTGAGTTCTTCTTCAAAAGGGTTGTTGTCGTAACCAAGAATTTCTTTAAGCTGGGTTTTCCCCGGATACCCGTCGGCCACAATCAGATAAATATCGGGTGTGGGACAATTGCTGCAAAGGGAAAGGTTTTCTTTTGGCACCACCTCATTCATGCTACGCCGGGTTATTTTGGCAATCAGCCACCCGGTATCAATAAACACAAGCAGCAACAGCAATGAGTTCAGGTATAATGTCGTTCGCTGCCATAGCTTTCTTGTCTTTTTCAGGTAAATGAAAAAGAGAACGAAAACAACCAGGCTTGCCGGAAGGATGAAAATGTAGCGGGTAAGAAAGGAACCTGAAAAAAGTTTATTGAGCATATCCTGGATACTCCCAAAAAAGAAATAATAACCCATGACCAGGAAAGACAGCAGCCCCGCTTTGTAAATATTCCGGAACAGCAACCGGAAGAGTATTAAAAATGCAAGTGTGGTCAGTAAATAGGCCAACAACAGCTTTAGTGCCGGCCGCAGCGGCACCAGGTCATAATTTTCGGTAAAACCATGCAGTACAAAAAAGACAGGAAGCAGGAAGACGAATAAAATGTATCGGGACAACGTATTCCTCATCCCCTGTCTTTTGATTCATTCATCTCTTTTGCTTTGTCTTTGGCCTGCTGGCGGATCAGCTCCGTTATTTTATCTTCCAGCCTCCGGATACGGGAAAAAAGTTTGAGAATGATGAACAGGAAGAAGAGGATGCAGATATAGAAAAGCAGGTCGGCGCCACGGCCCACTCCCAATTTATTGGCAATTTTGTTGGTATAATCAGGAAAGAGTATAAAGAAAATACCCAGACCTGTAAATAATATCAATGCCAGCAGATCCAGCAGCGCATTGCGGAAACGGGAAACGTAGTAGGTAAAAATAATGACCACGCCGCTGATGAGTACGATCTGTATCCCGTTCATTTGAAAATTTTGTTTAAAAGTATATCAAAAAAGATTTGGAAACTTCCCCACACGGTCTGGCCTTTGTTCCGGGAATAATCTGTGTAACGGATGCTGACGGGAACTTCTGCATACCTGAGTTTATTTTTCCTGATCTCCGCCACTATCTCGGTGGCATGGGCCATCCCGTTTTGCCGGATACGGATGGATGAAGCAGCTGCACCGGTCATAGCCCGGAGGCCGTTATGCGCATCGGAGAGGAGCAGGCCGGTAAAAAACCAGTTGATGAACCGGGCAGTCTTCAGCACCCATTTTCTTCCGGTGGAAATATTGCTGTTGCCCCCGGAGAACCTTGTTCCAAGCGTAATATCTGCTTTGTTGGCGGCCAGCGGTTCCAGTAATTTTTCAATGTCTGACGGCAGGTGCTGCCCGTCGGCATCGAATGTTACGATATAAGCAGCTTGTTTTGACATTGCAAATTCAATTCCTGTTTGCAGCGCCGCACCCTGGCCCTGGTTCACCCGGTGCCTCAACAGATAAACAGGAAATTGCTGAAGCAGTTCATCCAGTTCCGCAGCAGAACCATCGTCCACCACTAATAATTTATACCGGAAGGGTATAAGTTCATGAATCACCCGGGCAATCACTCCCTGCTCATTATAGGCGGGTATAATGACAAAAACATCCTGTGGGTTAATTTGGGGCGACATAAAGAGTGTAAAAGTAAAAACCATTGTACTGCCCTGCAAGTTCTGTCCGGTTGAAAGAAATAAAGGGTTTGAATGCTTCCCGCCGGTCTTCCCTTATTATTACAAATAATAAAACCGGTTCTGCTGACTTTAATGATGCCGGATTATTCAGGCGGGTCACATCTTCCAGCACCGGTACCTGCTGGTGAAGGCTGGTGCGGTAATTGGCATAATACAAAGAACCCGATATAACCGTTTTGGTCACTTTCAGTGAATCTTGTTTTGCCTGAATAATCATTGCAGCATTGCGCTGAAAACCCAGTTCCTGCTGCCAGTAATATTTTTCTTTGCCCAAACTGATGACTCTTTTTGCTGTGAAAGCAAAACCCCTGACCACTTCCGGCAGCAACAAAAAGGGAAGGATGAGAAAAAGATATTTTAAAGGATTACTCAGCTGTTTGCTGTATTGCTGAAAAAGCATGAAAACTGCCAGGTGCACCAGTATGTCTGCCAGCCCATAGTAGCGGGCATCTTCCACATAGGTCCACCAGCGGTCGGGGGGCATCAGCTCTTTGTCTACCAGCAGTGATAAAAATGCCAGGGCAAAACTGATGACCATGGTGATGGATAGGGCCAGGAACAAAAATGTTTTCAGCAGGGAAGCGTTTTTAAGTCCGTGCCGGAAGAAGGACCTCGCAGCACTAAATAGGATCGTAACATAAACAAACAGGTGAATGATTCTGAACAGGTTCATCACTGGTGTTTCTGCATTTCCGGAGATTTTACGGACTGTGTTGGGTGTGATGATTGCTGATGGAATAAAAGGATGCGCCCTGAGCAGGTGTTCCGGAAAGAACCCCCGGCCCGGCGAACTGATATGGGCCCCCGTACCACTGCTGCTTTGCTGGTATAAAAAAAGTGCAGTAATACCTGCCGCCAATATGGCCACGATGATGAACGCAGCTTTTTTAGCATCCCGCAGCCTGTTCTGCCATCCATAGATGAACAAAAAAACGGGTATAGTAAAAACCACCGGGAAGAAAAGATATTTCAACCCGGCGCTTATCAGCAGGCAGCAGCCGGCAATAACAGCCCGGCCTGTCCATTTTTGGTTTGCCTTTATGGCTGCTAAAGAAAAGTACAAAGCAGCAAGAAAGAAGGCGATAGAGATGCTGTCCGTGGAGCCGGTATAATAAAAATAATAAATGAAGAAAGCAGTGAACAGGGTAAACAGGTTGATAACCGGAAGTGAAACATCCAGGGTCTTCAGAATCTTACGGCAAAGAAAAATAACTGCTGTTGCAGCAAACATATCAACGATGAAACAGGCAATAAGATAATTGTGCCCCGTGGCGATGTAAAAGGGTGAAAGCAGCAACGAATAACCCGGCGGCCAGTTCACCAGCGGCTGATAAACGGTGGTGGAAAGATTTTCGGGGTTTACTATCGCAGTACTGATGCCATGCCCCTGAACAAAATTCTGTGTGGCAATGACCTGGAAGCTGGTATCGAAGAAACTGTCAAGGTAAAATAACAACTGGATAGCCCTTGCTGCAATGGCGGTAAGGATGATAAGAACAGATATTCTTTTATCGGCCAGTAAACGGGTGGCTGTTTGCAACAGTTTATTCATGCAGATGATCTGTAGTAGCTGTAAAGATATACCTCCTGTTGTTTATTACTTTTCATACAGGAAAGTGCTTGAATCTTTCAGCAGGGGGAGTTGTTGGCCGAACTGGCTGTTCAGTATCACCCTGAACGTATTCACAGGCGACATGCCGTCATAAAAAAGGGAATAATCCCCACCTGGGAGATACACCGCACAGAGATTCATGAAATAATATTTTTGATCGGCCTTTTCTCTGAACTGTCTGAAGCCATGATCGCTGGCCAGCAGGATGATGGGAGGATTCGCTGAATGCAACCGGATATGGTCAATCAGTTCCAGCAGCCGCCTGTTGGTGTACAGGATATGCTCTGTGTATTCTTTTTGCAGCCGGGGGAAACCCCTCAGGCTGTCGGGAGGAACGAAGTGGCGCCCGTCCCGTCCTGCAAAATAGGGGTGATGCGGCCGGGTGAAGTGAGTATAAACAAAGCGGGGCCCGGCATTACCCGGCAGGGCGGTTATTTTAGTGAGGCTGTCAACCCGTTCATCGTTCAGGAAATCGTTTCTGTAGATAGCCCTGTATCTCTCCTTGCTGTGAAAATTATGCCCCACATCCCTGGAAATACGGTTGGTAAAGGTTTCAAATGTCAGTATCCTGCTTATGGGATGGAAATAATAATTATTTACTGCTTTCTTTTTCCCATGGAGGGTAAAGAAGGAATGATTATAAATACTGTAACCTTGTTTTTTGAAGAAGTAACCGGTATTATTGTTCTTAATGATGCTGCGGCACAGCAGCATGTCCCGTTGTGTCACCTGTTCTTTGCCCGACAGTTCAATATATCCCATATTGAACAGGGAAGCCATAGAATAGACGGTGGCATTATAATTCGATTTAGTATGATTGACGACATGAAACCCTCTTTGTTTCAGATCATTTTCAAAGATTGAATTATCAAATGAAAAAATATCTGTTAGCTCCTGCTGCCCTGCATACTCATCCGCAATGATCACATATACATCCGGCTTACTGCAGGTATCGCAACTGATGAACTGCCCGGACAGATTGGGGGGGTTATAAATATTTTTTTTAGAAATTTTCGGAAGAAGAACCACCAGGTCGGATGCAATCAGCAACAGGAACAGCAGGTTCAGGAACAGCACTGCTCTTTTTAATTCCCGTTTTGTCTTTCTGAGCCAGATAACAAGGCAAACGAGGATGATTAGAAAAAGTGGAATAATAAAACCATACCGGACAGGTAATGCCTGCTGCCCGAATATTTTTTTTGCCGCATCATGCAGGCTGCCAAAAAAAAAGTTGAATGACAAAATATAAAAGCTTACTAAGGCCGCTTTGTTGAGGCTCCTGGTTGCAGGAAAAAAAATCAAAGCCAGCACAGCAGCTATTCCGGTGTACAGCAGTGTTTGTATGAGTGCAGTGCCGGTAACGCCGGGGGCAAAATTGGCCACAAGGCTGTGCAGCATAAAGAAGGTCGGCAGCAACAACAGGAAAAGCGGCCGGGAACGGAAGATATGCATCAACTTAGCTTTCATGTTTGGTCATAAGGTATATTACCCGGCCCGATGAGCCAACGGCCTGTTGCCTGGTTATAGTAAAATACTTTTCAAAAGCCAGCCGGAAACTTTCTTCTGAATAAGAAGTATAAATATCCTTTTTGCCGGTCAGCATCAGTTGTATCTTCTCATCTGTCTTCGGAACAAACTCAATGATGAGATATTTTTTACAGGTACGTCGAAAAAAATCTGCCATCATACCGAACGGGATATTCTTACCGATGGCCAGATGATGGATAAGCGCCAGGGCCATCACCAGGTCTGTTTTGAAGCGGCCAAAGAAAGATTGTCTTTCTTCATTGTTCACACCAATGGAGGGTGACGGGTTGGCCAGATCAATGACCAGGGGTTGAATATTTTTTTCACCCGGTTGTTTAATGGACTGGTAAAGATTATTGATACAATAAGAGTCGAAGTCGGCTGAGATAGTATAAATATCCCTGTTCGCCGCAAGCCGGGAGAATTCGCCATCATTGGCGCCAAGGTCGGCAGCGGTGCTCACACCGGTCAGTGAATCCATCCATCCGTCAATGATTTTTTTCTTCGCTTCTAAATAACCGCTGCGCCATGATGCTTCCTCATAATAATCAGACCAGGCGCTTTTTTGCGGCGGTAGTTTCAGTTTATGGATGAGTGTTTCAAGACTGGTAATGAGATTCAGGAGTTTTTTCCTGGAAAATTTTGCGGCTTGTTTATTACCGGCGCTTCCTTTGGAGGAAATACGGGCATTTAAATGGACATGCAAATAAGCATGCAGCGAAAATTTACTTCTTCCGGGCAGCAAAGACCTGATAATATTCAGCGGAATGCCTTCCGGCCAGGCCAGCAGCAAAGGATGAAGCGGCATCTTCCGGTAATGCATCAGCAGCAGCGGGCCGAGGAATTGTTCACAAAACTGGCGGTAGGCGATCCAGGGTTCTTCTTCCCGGTATCTTTCAAAAGAAAGGCTGTCAATAAAAACAAGGCGGCCCCGGTGCCACTGGATATTATAAGGAGTTGCATCTTTCAGTATGAGACCAAAGTCAACAGATTCCCTCAACAACTGAAGAGTAAGTAAGGCTGCATCTTTCAGCATATCAAAACTCCATTCATAGGGATAGGAAATGAAAGCCACAGCTTCAGGTTGCAGTGTGGCATGCCATTCAGCGCTGCCTGTCAGATTCGCATTTATCCTTTCATGCGGAAGCAGCAGTTGCTGCTGCACTAATTTTTCATAGCAGCCGCTGCTGATAAAAAGATCAAAGTCAGCCGCAAAAACCTTATTTACCTGCCGGTACAGCCGGTCCTCTTTCATAAAAATAAATCCTGACGGGTCCCGGTAGGAAGAGGGGTGATGAATAAAAGTTTTTTCCATCAGCTGGGAGGGTTATCATCTGTCTTTTTGGGAGGCCGGTAAAAAAAGGATTTGATATAAGCCAGGATATTTTTAAAGAAAAAAGCCACTCCTAACACGGCCGCAATAATAGCCTGCACTAAGTAACTGCCGCTTCCGGGATCAATATAAAGCAGGTATTGCATCAGAGATAATTCAGGTTGGTTTTCGGCGTTAAAGTTAGCAATGTTTCATACATCAGCCGGATAGTGTTCTCAATATCATCCCGGTGCAGCATTTCCACCGTAGTGTGCATGTAGCGCAGCGGAATGGAAATAAGAACGGAAGGACAACCATCATTGGAATAAGCAAATGAATCCGTATCTGTTCCTGTACTCCGGCTCAATGCCCGCCATTGCACGGGAATTTTTTTATCAGCCGCCACTTTTTCCACCAGGGCAAGTAATTTATTATGCACCGCCGGGGCATAGGAGAGGGCCGGACCCTTGCCGGTGCTCACATCGCCTTCAATATTTTTGCTGATCAGCGGTGTGGTGCTGTCATGCGTTACATCGGTTACAATGGCCACATTGGGTTTAATGCGCCGGGCAATCATTTCGGCGCCGCGGAGCCCAATTTCTTCCTGCACTGCATTCACTACATATAAACCGTATGGCAGTTTCTTTTTGGTTTCTCTCAGCATCCGGGCCACTTCAGCGATCATAAAACCGCCAATGCGGTTGTCAAAAGCCCGGCCCACATAATTGCCGTTGGCCAGTTCATCAAAACCTTCTTCGTAGGTTACCACAGCGCCTATATGCACACCTAATTCCCCCACTTGTTTTTTGTTCCTGGCCCCGCAGTCAAGCCACAGGTTATCGGTTCTTGGTATTGGTTCTTTCTGATCGGGGTTTGCAATACGGGTATGAATGGCCGGCCAGCCGAACACCGCTTTTACTTTTCCTTTCTTGCCATGAATAATGACCCTCGATGCCGGCGCTGTCTGGTGATCCACACCGCCGTTTCTTTTCAGGTAAATCAGCCCTTCGGGGGTGATGTAATTGACAAACCAGCTTATCTCATCGGCATGCGCCTCAATCACTACTTTAAAAGGGTGACCGGGGTTTATCACCCCCACAGCTGTTCCGTAAGGGTCCACATAATGGGTGTCCACAAAAGGTTTCAGGTATTCTATCCACAGTTTCTGGCCCCATGTTTCAAAACCAACAGGAGAGGCATTGTTGATATAATTCTTTAAGAACTCAAATGACCGGGGGGTGATGACTGTTTTTTTTGCCCTGACTGATTTTGCCATGTGTTGCTGAATTATAGTGCTCAAAAATAGTCAAATGCGGGAGAACAGCATCAGCACGGCGCAGGCGGCAATAAAGCAATTGCTGTAAACTAAGAAAAGCAGGAGTTATCTGGGCAGCTTCAGTCAGCAGTTCATTGTTTTTGCAGCCTTACTTTTTCCGACTCGCTATAGTTACTGCGGTGGCCGGCCTTATCTTTCAATATAAGGCCGAAAGTGGCGGTGGTGTCCCGGATGGAGGGGACATTGGTAAACGAAAGGATACCCTGGGCAAGTAAATTATTGGTCTGGTATTCATACTGGATTTGCATATCTGCTTCCCTTGTTTTGGCCGGCAGGCTCAGCGATGCAAAAGAAAAACGGATAGTATCATTCGGATTAGCCGCATTCGGCGGCCGTACCGGTGTATTGCCATTATACCATTTATAAACGAGCAGTATTGAATCCAGGTCGCCTTCATCATCGGTATATTCAGCTTTAATGGTAAACACATCGCTGCGGACAATGGAGGTTGGTGAAATAGATTTTACTTCCACCTGCGGTTCTGTTTTGAATTTATCTTTGTTGCAGGCCAGTACGGCAACGGCTAACACGGCTATCAGTAAAAGGGAGTATTTCATGGGGAATGTTTGCTTCTGTCAAATTTACATTTTTTGCCGACATAAAAGACGATGCAGGATCAATGGTATCATAAAATTTTTGAGACAAACCCCGCGGGTTTCGGGCAGGCCGCCATGGACATATTCCGCTACCAGGCAACACATAATGAAGTGTACGGGGCTTATCTGCGGGCTTTGGGGATTGATTACGACAAGGTACAGTCCATAGCGGCGGTTCCCTTTCTGCCGGTCCGTTTCTTTAAATCACATGTTGTGCAGTCGGGAAATTTCAGAGCAAAGGCCATATTTGAGAGCAGCGGCACCAGCGGGACTGTGAACAGCCGCCATGCCGTAAAAGACCCGGCATTGTACGAAGAAAGTTTTACCCGGTGCTTTGAATTGTTTTACGGCCCGGTAAAAGACTACTGTATCATCGGGTTGCTTCCATCTTACCTCGAAAGGAAGAATTCTTCGCTGATTTGGATGGTGGACAAACTGGTGCGGTTGAGCGAACATCCCCAAAGCGGGTTTTATTTAAATGAGTATGCGCAACTGGCTGCTGTATTATCAGAACTGGACAAAAGAAAACAAAAGACATTGCTGATCGGCGTCAGCTTTGCCCTGCTCGACTTTGCAGAACAATACCCGCAGCCGCTGCAGCATACAATTGTTATGGAAACCGGGGGCATGAAGGGAAGAAGAAAGGAAATGATCAGGGCGGAACTGCAGGAGGTACTGAAGAAGGCTTTTGCTATACCGGCCATCCATTCCGAGTACGGGATGACGGAATTATTATCACAGGCTTACTCCCAGGGAGAGGGTATTTTCCGCTGTCCGCCGTGGATGAAAATACTGGTGAGGGACGAAGAAGACCCGTTTGTTGTAAAACAAGGAGGCAGCGGCACTATCAACGTAATTGATCTCGCCAATATTCACTCCTGTTCCTTTATTGCCACTGATGATGCGGGCAAATTAAATGCAGATGGCAGTTTTGAAGTGCTTGGAAGGGTGGATGGGAGTGATTTGAGGGGATGCAGTTTGATGGTAGTATAAAAGAAAAGCCAGCGTAAAAGCTGACTCTCTGTGCCCGGAACTGGATTCGAACCAGCACAACCTTTCGGATGCTGCCACCTGAAGACAGTGCGTCTACCAATTTCGCCATCCGGGCCGCCTGTCCCGATCCTTTCGGGAGGCTGCAAATATAAAGGACTCAACTCAAACCCTAAAATCAGTGTAAACACTTATCGAATCCGCACATAACAGCAGATTGCGGCAGATACACGGAACTTATTTGTCAACACCCGGTAAAAAAATGTGCACATCGGATTTTACTCAGTAATTATACGAATGGCTGAATTGAATATTCATTTATATTGGGCAGCCTAACTTTTTTTGCCACCTTAAATCAAAACTATTTATGAGAAAACTTGTATTGTTTGTGCTGTCATTTACACTCATGTATTCAGTGACGGCACAGGAAAATTACTGGTCTTTGCATACCGATGCAGGCAGGATTACTACTGACAAAGCTGTTGCAAGACTATCCTTTCCCGCAACATTCAAATTATTTGATTTGAATGCCGACCCATTAAGGCAGGAATTATTTAAAGTCGTTAGCAATGCATCAAAGCACTCTGCCATTATTTCCCTGCCCAATGCAGACGGGCAGATGGAAGAGTTTGAAGTAGTGGAAGCTTCCAATTTTGAACCGGATCTGCAGGCCCGGTTTCCGGAAATAAGAGCCTTTTCCGGCAAAGGCATTACCGACAGGTCTGCCACATTGAAACTGAGCATTTCCCCGCAAGGCATACAAACAATGGTTTTTCGGACTGAAAAAGAAAATGAATTCATTGAAGCCTATTCACAGGATCATACCATTTATGCTGTGTTTAAATCACAACGGAAAGCGGAGCAATTACCATGGGTCTGTTCCACCCCGGATCAGCAACTGGCCAACGGTTTGAATGCACAGGTTGCCAATATTAATAATGCAGAAAGATCGGGTGGTAATCTTAAGACGCTGCGCCTGGCGCAATCCGTCACTGCCGAGTATTCCAATTATTTTGGTGCCACAAGTTCTGCACAGGTTTCGCTGGTGCTGGCCGCTGTGAATGCCACACTGACACGCTGCAATGGCGTTTATGAAAAGGACCTTGCACTTCACCTGAACCTGATTGCCAATACCACCAGTGTATTTTATTATAACCCTTCAACGGACCCTTATTCCCCCGCATCACAGATGAGCCAGTGGAATGCCCAGCTACAGTCAACACTGACATCAGTTATTGGCGAAGCAAACTATGATATCGGGCACCTGTTTGGAGCATCCGGCGGAGGAGGCAATGCCGGTTGTATTGGTTGTATATGTGTGAATGGTTCAAAGGGAAGCGGCATCACTTCGCCTTTTGATGCAATACCGCAGGGTGATAATTTTGATATTGACTATGTGGCACATGAGGTGGGTCACCAGTTGGGCGCAAACCATACTTTTTCCATGAGCAATGAAGGAACCGGTGTAAATAAAGAACCGGGCTCAGGCATTACCATCATGGGGTATGCAGGTATTACCGCACAGGACCTGGCGCCACATTCTATTGATATATTTCACCAGGCATCCATTGCACAGATACAGGCAAACCTCTTAACTAAAACCTGTCCTGTAACCACAACGCTTGCCAATGCAACACCCGTAGTAGAAGCAGGACCAAACTATACCATTCCCATCAGCACCCCGTTTGCGCTGACAGGTTCGGCCACGGATGCCGACCCCGGCGATGTTCTCACTTATTGCTGGGAGCAGAATGATAATTCCACAACAACTGGTTCAGGCAGCGTAGCCAGCCCGACGAAAACTACAGGTCCTAACTGGATTTCATTTGTGGGATCAACATCGCCCACAAGGCTTTGCCCCAAACTCGCAACCATACTTGCGGGTCTGAATGTTTCAGGTCCTTTGCCTGGCGGCGATGCGGGGGCGAATACTGAAGCGTTGAGCTCTGTGTCAAGAACCCTGAATTTCCGGTTAACAGTAAGAGATAACGCACCCTATAGTTCGACCGTACCTGTGTCTGTTGGGCAAACACAGTTTGATGATATGGTGGTTACGGTTAGCAATACTTCAGGGCCTTTTGCGGTGACGGCGCCTAATACTGCTGTTTCATGGGCGGGTAACTCATCGCAAACTGTTACATGGTCTGTAAACAACACTACCGCTGCCCCGGTTAGCTGTGCCAATGTTAAGATTTCAATTTCTACAGACGGAGGTAATAACTTCACAACATTGGTTGCCAGTTCACCCAATGATGGCAGCGAGGCAGTAACAATACCCAATACGCCATCCACAACGGCAAGAATAAAAGTGGAAGCAGTGGGAAATATCTTCTTTGATATTTCCAACACCAACTTTACTATTACAGCCGGTTCAGCATGTGGCACACCAACCGGGCTGTCTGCATCATCCATCACTAATACTTCAGCAACAGTAAGCTGGACCGCAGTAAGCGGAGCACTTTCTTATGATGTGGATTATAAAGAGGCCTCATCCGGCACCTGGATCAATGCTGCTACGGCTACCACATCCACCTCGGTTAGCCTGTCAGGTCTTACCCAGGGAACCCTTTATGACTGGAGGGTAAGAGCAACCTGCAGCGGCGGAAGCGGCAGCTATGCGCAGGCGCAGTTTACCACTACGGCGCCATGCAATGCGCCAACCGGCCTTACATCATCCGCCATTACATCTTCATCCGCTACTGTAAGCTGGACTGCTGTAAGCGGGGCCAGTAACTATGATGTGGATTATAAACTCAATTCATCCGGCACCTGGACCAACGCTGCAACAGGCACAACAGCCACATCTGTAAACCTGAGCGGACTCGCAGCTTCTTCACTTTACGACTGGAGGGTAAGGGCCAACTGCGGCGCATCCGGCAGCAGCGATTACAGCCAGGCGCAGTTCACCACTTCAGCGGCTCCCACCTGTCCCGGTCCGTACGATGTTTCAACCAATGGTACCAGGAGCGGTGCAGATACTATTCCGTTCAATACGGACATCAAAGGATTGATCAATCCGAGCGGCGATGTGGACTATTACAGGTTTGTCATCAGCACCGGCGGTACCATTACCGTTACGCTTACCACCCTGCCTGCCGATTATGATCTGCGCCTCTACAGGAACAATACCGTTGTGGCTTCCTCATCAAACGGAGGCACTACCAGCGAAACGATTAACTATACAGCCACCGCAGGCACCTATTATGTAAGGGTGGTTGGATGGAACGGGGCGTTCAATGCCAGCACCTGTTATACTACCAGGGTGCAGTTGGGTACTGCCAGCAGGGAAAATGAACTGATCGTTGGTAACAAGGTCAGCGTATTCCCCAACCCGGTCAGCGATAAAGTGACTGTAAAAATTGATAACCTGCAGGGCATGGCCGACATCAGGGTATTTGACATGTATGGCAAAATGCTGCAGCAGAAAAGAACAGCTGCTGTGAACACCTGGCTGGATCTTTCAGAAATTCCTTCCGGGATATATATCATTAAAGTGATGAACGCAGGTAAGGAGAATACCCTGAAGATTGTGAAAGAGTAATATCAGAAGTATTGAGCATTAAAAAACAGCCCCGACATTGTTGCCGGGGCTGTTTTAATTTCAGATAACCATTCACCATTACTTTTACACACTCACATTAAAATCCCGCAGCGCATCATTCAAACTTGTTTTCAGGTCGGTGCTGGGTTTTCGCTGACCAATGATCAATGCACAGCCCACGCCATATTCACCAGCCGGAAATTTTTTTGTGTAAGAGCCCGGGATGACCACACTTCCTGCCGGCACTCTTCCTTTCATTTCTTTGGGTAAGGGGCCACTTACATCAATGATCCTGGTTGACTGGGTTAAAACGACATTGGCTCCAAGCACCGCTTCTTTTTCTACAATCACACCTTCCACCACAATGCAGCGGCTGCCGATAAAACAACCGTCTTCCACAATCACCGGCGAAGCCTGCAGGGGTTCCAGCACACCGCCGATACCGACACCACCGCTCAGGTGAACGCCTTTGCCGATCTGCGCACAACTGCCTACCGTAGCCCAGGTATCCACCATCGTTCCTTCATCCACATAAGCGCCGATATTGACATAGCTGGGCATCAGCACCACATTCTTTGCGAGGTAAGCGCCGTACCTTGCCACCGCATGCGGCACAGCCCGCACACCAAGCTCTTTGTAACTTTTCTTCAGCAGCATTTTATCATAGAACTCAAAAGGCGCTACATCCCCTGTTTGCATTTGCTGAATA
>JBQTHS010000135.1:0-4861 GCA_052389635.1 Bacteroidota bacterium
GTGGAACACAAAGTACACGAAGAAAACACTAAGAACACAAAGCATTGATAATAAACGCTGATTACTTTGTGTCCGTTGTGGTTCGTAGTGTTCTTAGTGTTACTTAATACTTTTAAGATGAGTTTTACTTAATTACCCTGAGAGAATTAGTATCAAAAAAGTTGTCAATAAAAGCAGAAGGGAATAAAGTGGAAGTGATAGAAAGGAATTTTTTTTCTTAATTAGCAGTAGGATCGATAGTATGGGCAGGGTTATAAATAATGCCAGCAGTGGAAGCCAGACTAATTCAAATATGGCACCAATCAGTGCAACCTGATAAACATTGATATGTTGCCCCGTGTACCAAAAAACACAAACCAAAACACTCAGGACAAAAACAATTCTGTCAAGATGGGGGTAATTTAATAAGCTGAGTTTATTAAGCATAATGACTTCAGATAACTGCTATGGATTTTAGCTGTGCAATCGTCGCCTTTGGGTCAGCCGATTTAAATACTGTATTCCCCGCTACCAGTACATCAGCCCCTGCGGCAATAATCAAAGCTGCATTTTCCAGCGTTACGCCGCCATCAATTTCGATATGCACTTTTAATCCCCTTTCATCAATCATTTTGCGGAGCTGCTTTATTTTTTCAATAGTATAGGGAATAAATTTTTGTGCACCAAAGCCGGGATTTACACTCATCATACATACAAGATGTATATCCGCCAGTACATCAGTTAATTCAGATACTGAAGTATGAGGGTTGATCGCTACACCAGCCTTCATGCCCAGCGATTTTATCTGCTGGATATTCCGGTGCAGGTGGCGGCAGGCTTCAATATGAACTGAAAGGATATCAGCGCCGGCATTTTTGAATTGTTCAGCAAATTTTTCCGGTTCTTCAATCATCAGATGAACATCGCAGGGCTTGCTTGTTGCTTTTCTGAAAAACTCCACCAGCATGGGCCCAAAACTGATATTGGGGACAAAACGGCCATCCATTACATCAAGGTGATACCAATCTGCCTCACTTTCGTTCAGCATGTTGCAGTCGGCCTGCAGATCCAGGTAGTTGGCAGCGAGGAGAGAGGGAGCGATGATGGGCATTAAGGGTAATTTGCTGTGCAATTTAAGAAAGTGAATTGGTTAATTAGTTAATTGGTTTATTAGGCCCTCTCTGCAAGGAGTATTATAGGTGCAGGATTTTCTTTACAGCGGTTAATTGGGTATTGGTAATTTGGTACAGTAGACTATACCTACAGTAATGATATTTGGCATTTAGGCGGCCCCCCAATTAACCAATCCCTAATTAACTACTTAACCAACCTGTCAGCAGACTCTTTGGCTTCTTTGAAACCTTTATCGAGTTCATAGGCTCTCAGGTAATTCACCCTGGCTTCTTCCTTTTTACCTGTAGCTTCCTGGCATTTGGCTATCCAGTAATAAGCATCTGCAAATTGCGGCGAAATGGTCAGTGCCAGGTTAAAAACAGCAAGAGCATCATTATACTTTTTCATGTCGTACAAAATGCTCCCTTTCTCAATATAACCATCCAGAAAATAGTAATCATGTTTCACTGCTTCGTCAAAAAAAGAAAGGGCTTTTGCTTTATCACCAGTATTTGAATAGTAAATGCCTTTGTAGTAGTATGGTTCGGCATGGCTGCCTTCCGTATCTGCTTTTATCAATGAGTCACAAAGGTCAATCAGCTTTGCATTTTTTGTTTCTGCATAGCGGAGTGCCAGCACATAATTCAGCTCCACATCAAATGGGGTGATCCGGTAGGCATTTTCAAGAATGGCTGTGGCATCGGCGCCCAATCCTTTTTTATCCAGCAGGTCGGCTTTTAACTTCAGCACATCCACCTGTTCAGGATTTTTCTTAAGTATTTCATTACAAATATTTAGTGCCTCATCTGCTTTGTTTTGAGCAGAGTAGCTCCGGGCCAGTCCAAGGCGAAGCAAAAAACTACCGGGTAGTTCCTCCAGCGCTTTGTTCAGAAATTGAATAGCGGAATCAGGTTTTTTTTCAAGCAACAGTGCGCCGATGGCCACAGCATATTTCTCCTCTTTTTTCAGCGACCATGCTTTTTGAAAATCAGCAAGGGCCGGCTCGGGCAGGTTATTACTGTTCAGCAGCACGGCACGGCGGAACAACAGTTCATTATTTGTTGCATCTTTTTTTATACTGTCCGACAGGGACGTAAAAGGAGGTTGGCTGAGTATTTCCTCATAGGGTGATACTGTATCACTATCATTGCAACTGCTGATTAAAATCAGGCAGCCGATACAGGCAGCTGTTATTTTCGCAACATTATGCATGAGGGCGTTGTGATTTAAGAGGTATGACAATCCCCTGACAAACGAAGGGACTGGCAAAAATAACTTTGCAGCCGCTGAATAAAACGAAAAGAAATGAAAAAAATTATTGTTTCCCTGTTAAGTATTGCGGTGCTGGTTTCTGCTTGTAATAACAGCGCTAAGATAGCGGGCAACTCTTCTCCGGCAGCGGATACCTTAAAATACCCGGAAGAATCTCATTTCAAAAATATTCAGCAGCTGACCTTTGGCGGAGATAATGCAGAAGCCTACTGGAGCTACGACAGTAAATGGCTGGTGTTTCAGCGTACCAGCGTAAAGGACGGGGTGCCCTGCGACCAGATATTTGTGGGTAAAGTACCCAAACCAGGAAAGCCTTTTGAATACAAAATGATAAGTACAGGCAAAGGCCGCACCACCTGTGCATTTTTTACAAAAGACAATAAGCACATTATCTATGCTTCCACTCATCTTGGGAGTGATGCCTGCCCGCCCACACCTGACCGGGCAAAGTATGGCAATAAATACATCTGGCCGTTGTACAGCACATTCGACATCTTTATGACGGACCTGAACGGGAAAATTGTAAAACGACTGACTAACTCTGAAGGCTATGATGCCGAAGCAACACTTTCACCTGACGGAAAGAAAATGATTTACACCAGTACCAAAGACGGCGATATTGAATTGTACATTATGGATCTTGAGTCGGGCAAAGAACAACGTATCACCAATGCATCAGGCTATGACGGCGGCGCCTGGTTCAGTCCCGATGGCACAAAGCTGATATGGAGGGCCAGCCGCCCGAAAACAGAGGCGGAGATCAAAGAATACAAGGAACTACTGGCAGAGAACTTAGTAGCCCCCACCAATATGGAAGTATGGGTGGCCAATGCCGATGGCAGCAATGCCCGCCAGGTCACTTCTTATGGGCAGGCCAACTGGGCGCCGGCCTATATGCCCGATAACAAACGGATCATCTTTGCTTCTAATCATGAGTACAAGAGAGGCTTTCCATTTAATCTCTATACTATCAATGAAGACGGCAGCAACCTGCAGAAAATAAGCAGGGACAAAGGCTTCGATGCCTTCCCCATGTTTTCCCCTGACGGAAAGAAAATTGCCTTTTGCAGCAACCGCAACAACGGGGGCACCAGGGATACGAATGTATTTATTGCAGAATGGGTTGAATAAGGACTATTTCCGTTTTCCGATTATAGATTTTAGATTTGTTGCAAATCATTCATCATGGAAACAGGAATGCTTCACCTTCACAGTGTATTGCGCTGGATTATTCTGATTTTATTATTGTTATCACTTTATCATGCTTTTGCCAAAAAGCAGGCCCTGAAAAGCAGCAGCCTTTGGTTGCTGATAGCGGCTCATACCATGTTTGTCATTGGGATATACCAGCTGATAGCAGGCCGGTTTGGTATTACAAAAGGATTGCCCGAAGGTGTAAGTCTAATGAAAGACAGCTTTTACCGGTTTTACTGGATAGAACATCCGTTACTGATGATCATAGCTGTCGGGCTGATTACCGGGGCAAGGAAAAAAGCGAAATCCCTCAATTATAAAAATACCCGGTTGCTGCTGCTGCTGGCATTGCTTTGTATTCTGATCGCCATCCCCTGGCCGTTCAGAACTGGCGGCGTTGGCAGGCCCTGGTTCCCCGGCATGTAAACAGAAGCCTGATGTCTGAATAATCGGATTCGATTCAGTAAAGAATTTGCAATTGTCAAATTACTCTGACTTCAGACCTCAGACTTCATTTCTTCATCTCCCGGTAAAATATCTTTCCAACGATCTTCCACCCTTCCTTTGTCTTCAACAGGCTCATAATGTCATGGAAATAAAAAGTAGGGTACTCAATAGTTAGTTTGGCCACAGCTGCATTGCCATATACGTCCACACTCTCAATTTTGGCAGTACGGTCAACTTTCTTACCGCTGTTAGGCATCCGGGCCATAAAATCTTTCAGGGATATCACTACTAAAGTGTCATTCCGCATATACTGCATCTGTCCGCCGGGGCTGAAGGCTTTGGAGAACAGCACACTGTCGCTATTGGTGCCCCCATCCAGGTAGTAATGGCAAACGATCTTAATGGCTTCGGTTTCCTGTTCTTTTGTTTGGGCATTTGCAAAGCTAAAGGCCGCAAGAAGCGCCAGCAGGGAAAGCAGGGTTGGTTTACGCATAAAGGGGATATTAAAGTTTGATGAAAAAGATCATTCTGCGGTCAAGATATGACCGGCCTCTTGCCATGAAAAGTTATTTTGGATAAACGGGGTTCACCTGTTCAATACAACTGACACTTCCTGCATTTCTTCCACGGTGCCTATACTCAGCCTTAGCCATTTGCTGCCTTGCTCAAATGTTCTGGCGCCAACAATGTTATTGGATTCCAGCAATGCCGGCACATCTTTTCCAAAAGAAGAAGAATCGAAATAGACAAAACTGGTATGTGAGGGGATATAGTTCATGCCGGTTTTTTCCAGCGCCCGGTAAAAAATGATACGGGCTTTTTCATTTTCTTTCTTGCAGAAGCTTATAAAGGCATT
>JBQTHS010000136.1:0-19162 GCA_052389635.1 Bacteroidota bacterium
ATCGGTTTTACATCCTGCAAAATCATGAAGCCGCCGGAATAGAAAAGAGAGTCTCCTTTCCGGAGGTTAGCAGCACGGAAATTGGCAGTGTCTTCTTTTTGTTTAGCAGGGTCTGGCAGCGAAGTAATGTAAGTGAACACATCATGGTCCCAGTACTTGCGGTTGTCGGGGTTGCTCATCAGGCCTTCCTTCCCGTCGGGGTTGATGTAGGAATTGGGCCGCAGCACAAAATTCTCTTTACCGTCTTTCCTCCGGAAGCGGATATTGAAATAGGTCTTTTCTTCTTTTGGCGCCAGCGAATCTTTTTCGTAGGTGATATGATAGCGGCCCATATCCATCTGCACTCCCTGCACCAGGGTCAGGTTTTCCTTCGGGTCTTCATTATCGCCCAGCGGTATGTAGATGCCGCTGACATTATTGGAGAGTACTTCTTTTTTTGAGGAAGAAATGAGAATGCCGAGCAGCAACATGCCAAAACCAAGGTGGGCAATGGAACCGCCGGAGAGTTTCAGTTTACCTTTCATTCCAAGCCAGATATAAGCGCCATTGGCAATAATGGTATAGACAGCGCAGGCGACAGCGAGCCAAACGGAGGCCTGGAACATCGGTCCTTTCTTCCCATAATTAATATCTCCGAATGCGAGGATAGCAGATGCGGCCACAACGGCAATAGCAGTGGGGATACCGATTTTCGTCCAGAAATACTTGCCGGGGGTCTCTTTATATTTAAAATATTGGGTGATCGCCGTAAGCACAGCAATAATGATGGCCACATAAACCTGGATACTGTTATAAGCAAACTCCTGGTCCTCCGGCGGGGCTATTGTAGTACCAAATATTTTATTGAAAACAGGTAAGGATGTCTTGCCGATTATTACGATAGCAGACAAAAAGAAAACCAAAGCGCCGATGAACATCCAGAATTCACGGGAAGAAGCGCTTTCTTCTTTGTGTACGGTAGGTATCTCTTTGTAACGTTTAGAGAACAGGAATAGCGCAGGCAATACAAATACCAAAAGAAAAGCAAGCAGCTGCCAGTTCATTCCCAAATCGGTGAAAGCATGTACAGAAGCATCTCCCAGCACACCGCTGCGGGTCAGAAATGTGGAATATAAAATGAACCCAAAACAAAGGATAAGAAAAAGATGAGCGGTTCGCAGTGAATGACCGCTGTGTTTGTAAATAAGTAAAGTATGTATGCCTGCAATTAATATCAGCCAGGGTACCAGCGAAGCATTTTCCACAGGATCCCATGCCCAGTAGCCGCCAAAAGTGAGTGATTCATAAGCCCACATGGCGCCCATCATAATACCCACACCTAAAACAGCGGCGGAAAAAAGGGCCCAGGGCAATGCCTGTTTTATCCAGTCGCCGAATTTTTTTGTCCATAAACCTGCTACTGCAAAGGCAAAAGGAACTATAGTGGAAGCAAACCCTAAAAACAAGACCGGTGGGTGAATCACCATCCAGTAGTTCTGCAGTAGTTTGTTTAAACCATTACCATCTTTAACGGAAGCCATATAGTCCGGCCGCAGCGGCTGATTCAGGTCAAAATCCAAATGAAGTGCAGGAGCATTGTCCAGCATACCCGAATCCCGTAGCAGGATAAAGGGATTGGATCCCAGTTTCCAGTTGAAGATATAAATGCCTGCTATCATCGTGGCGAGACAAAACTGGGCAAAGCTCACAATCGTCATCACCGGGGCTTCCCATTTCTTACTTGTTTTTATTAATACCAGGCCCAGCACACAGTGCCAGATGCTCCAGAGCAGGAAACTTCCTTCCTGTCCTTCCCAGAAGCAGGCGAGCAGGTATTTGAATTCAAGGGCCCGGTTACTGTGCTGCCAGGCATATTTGTATTCGAAGAGATGATTGTGTATGATATAAAACAGGATAACGAAAACGGCAAACACAGAAAATACTTCGGTGAGAAAGGCATAGCGGGCCAGTTTTTTCCAACGGGCTGCTTCATCATCCAATTTGGACCGGGTGGCACGGAAGTAGGCAAATGTTGCCAACAGCGAAGCAACTAATGAAAGAACAATAAAGAAGTGGCCTAACTGACCCGGTAAACGATGCTCGCCGATATAATCCATTGCTTTATGGAGTGGCCCCTTGCAGGGATTTCATTAATTGAGTTTAATCGAATCGGGGTGGGTTTTGCCCATGGCCTGTTCATCTTTGTATTTTGAAGGGCATTTGGTCTGAATCTCCTTGCATTCGAATCTCCCTTTCACATATTTCCCCTTTAATACCAATTTTTCGCTGATCTCAAAATTGTCTGGTTTGGGATTATTATAAATCACCCTGACTGATTTGCCCAGTGTATCCACTGCGGTAAACTCCAGATAATTGGGGTTCCTGATCGCATCATATTTTACCGGCTGCGTTTTATCCAGCCTGGCCATCAGATGAACAAACTTTCCCGGCTTGCTGATGGCGCTGTCAACTGTGTCATAGGTACTGGACGCTTTCAGGAAAGAGAGCAGCACGGCAATGGCCCCGGCAATCAGCACCAGCAGAACGATGTGTATCTTTTTCATGGTTTTGCTTTTCCGGCAGCAAAGGTAGGCCAAAAAGCGATGGGTTGCCGGTAGTAAAACAAGATAGTTGCTCCAAAGGAGTTCTCCGTTAGGAGTCCTTCGGACCTTCGGGGCAGATGCGGCTTATCTCTTGCTCACAGGGCTTTGCCCTTATCTTTGTGGCAAATTATTAAATTGTCCGGCACATGTTATTTCAACTGACTGAAGAACAACTGATGATTCAAAAAGCCGCCCGGGATTTTGCACAAACAGAATGTCTGCCCGGTGTGATTGAAAGGGATGAAAAACAGCAGTTTCCCCGTGAACAGGTAATGAAGCTTGCAGAACTCGGCTTCCTCGGTATGATGGTGGACCCGCAATACGGCGGCGCCGGCATGGATACTGTCAGTTATGTGCTGGCCATGGAAGAGATCAGCAAGGTGGATGCCAGTGTAAGTGTAGTGATGAGTGTGAACAACAGCCTCGTTTGTTATGGCTTGCAGGAATATGGAAGCGAAGAACAAAAACAAAAATACCTGACACCGCTGGCACAAGGGAAAAAAGATGGTGAACTGTATATCGGCGCTTTCATGCTCAGTGAGCCGGAAGCGGGCAGCGATGCCACATCACAAAGAACGACAGCGGAGGATAAAGGCGACTATTACCTGCTGAACGGCACCAAGAACTGGATCACCAACGGCGGCACAGCGGGTGTTTATCTCGTAATGGCGCAAACAGATCCATCCAAGGCATCAAGGGGTATCAATACACTTATTGTGGAAAAAAACTGGCCCGGAGTTGTGGTAGCAGCCAAGGAAAATAAACTCGGCATCCGCGGAAGCGACACCCATACGGTGATGTTCAATGATGTGAAAGTGCCGAAGGCGAACCGTATTGGTACGGACGGATTCGGATTTAAATTCGCTATGAAAACTTTGGCAGGGGGAAGAATAGGCATTGCCTCACAGGCACTCGGAATTGCCAGTGGAGCTTATGAGCTGTCAAAAGAATATTCAAAAACCAGAAAGGCATTTGGCACCGAAATCATGAACCACCAGGTCATTGCCTTTAAACTGGCGGATATGGCCACCCGGATTGAAGCGGCAAGACTGCTTTGCCTGAAAGCCGCATGGGAAAAAGATAACAATATTGATTACACCCTCAGTTCCTCCATGGCAAAAGTGTTTTCTTCTGAAACCGCCATGTGGACGGCAGTGGAAGCCGTGCAGATACACGGTGGCTATGGTTTTGTGAAAGAATACCATGTGGAAAGGATGATGCGGGATGCCAAGATTACCCAGATATATGAAGGCACCAGCGAAGTGCAGCGGATTGTGATAAGCAGGAGTATATTGAAGTAATAAGATTTTCAGAACAGATGAAATGTGTAAATGAATCCTAAGCCTCGCCGGATGACCATTTGCACATTTTAATTTTATGCGATGGCAGTTAACAGCGAAGCATATCTTACAATAAAATCATGGCTTGATGCAAGAGCCGTAACCCTCGTTGCTGTTTCCAAAACCAAATCTATTGAAGACATCCTTGAACTCTATAATCTTGGTCAACGGGATTTTGGGGAGAACTATGTACAGGAACTGGTAGAGAAAGCCGCTCAGCTCCCCAAAGACATCCGCTGGCATTTTATCGGCCACCTGCAGACCAATAAAGTAAAGTTAATTGCAACCTATGTGCAACTCATCCATGGAGTGGACAGTCTGAAGCTTTTAAATGAAATTAACAAGCAGGCGGCAAAAACAAATAGTGTGGTGAACTGCCTGCTTCAGGTACATATAGCACAGGAAGAAACAAAATTTGGACTGGACGAAAAAGAGTTAACCGAATTACTCAACAGCTCAATTTCAGCATTGCAAAATGTGAGAGTTTGCGGATTAATGGGAATGGCCAGTTTTACAGCTGACACGGGGACAGTGAAAAAGGAATTTCGGAACCTGAAGAGAATTTTCGAACGACTCCGGACTAACGACTCCGGACTAACGATTCTCTCCATGGGTATGAGTGCAGATTACAAAATAGCAATAGAAGAGGGCAGCAACATGGTGCGGATTGGCAGCCTGCTGTTCGGAGAAAGGGGAAAAAAACAGACAGAAAATCAAAACGGCCGCTGATTTCAGTTATTATTCGTATTTTTTCAACTTATAATTTTCCGGTATGCGCCGCTTATTATTATTTACCTGTATCGCACTGTCTCTTTCCGGCTTCTCGCAAGTCAGCAGAGATACAGTGCTCAGCCGCTGCCCTGTTTTTATTACGGATACAGTCAGTGTCAACAATTTTTTCATTGAGGCAAGACCGGCTACACTGAAAGTGTACCGGGTACGGGGCGACCTGACGATTGTTATTGAGCAGCGGGACCAGTTCTTCTCCCTTTTTTTCCATGAAAAAAGACTGAGGAATACCACCTACGATATTGAACCCGGCTCCAAAAGCAGGGGAGAAGTGGAAGTGGCTTATTCATTCAAATCCGGTGAGCAGGTAGCTTTTATCAATGTTTCCGATGGCACCATCCAGTCCAGTTATGACAAGGAGAAAAAACTCTGGAAGATCAAAGTGAATGGTATAATCACCAATATGTCAGACCGCACATTGTCTTATTACAGGGCAAGAGCCGAATTCACTTTGAAGTAATCATTACGCAGGCTGCACATTTATTTTACCGGGTAGCCCGGAATATTCTTCCCCAGGTAAATATGTCGTTCTGCTTTGAGCATGTTACCCACATCTTTTGTCTTCAGTATTCCGTAACCACCCCGGTTTTTTGAGTGTTTTCTTTCCTCATCCGTCAGAAAGGGGTCATCATCAAAAAGATATTCATCAATCCAATACTCATTCTTATCCGGCTCTTTTATCGTGACATGGATATGTGCAGGATTTCTTCCTCCGGGGTAAGAGGCAGGCCGCAGCGTAAAAAATTTGTATTCTCCTTTTTCATTCGTCTTCATCCAGCCCCGCAGGTAGCCATGGCGCTTGCCCCAGCCTTTCTCGTCGCCTTTGGTGGGATAAACACCGGTCTGGTCGGTATGATAAATATAAATAACCACTCCTGCTGCTGCTGTGCCATCCTGATTATAAACCACTCCATTTACTGCAAGCTTTTTTCCCTTATCGTCCCAGTCAGGCAGCCAGCATATATTACCCAGTTGTTCAAAAGGAACGGGGCTTTCATAGATCGCTTCACAGCCTTCGCAGTTACCGCCCACTTTCGCTGAACCGGCAGCCGGTCTCTTTTGGGTATTGTTTTGCGAACATCCGCTGAGGGAAGAACCGGTGATGATCAGCAACAGGAATAAATGTTTCATGGCTTACTATTTTATACTGTAAGTTATCATCATACCTGGGCGGCACACGGAATGTTACACCAAATGACAGGTTAACCTGATGAGTGGCAATCCTGCAACTCATCAGGCAAATGCCGCCTGTGGTGTAATCTGTTTTACGGTTCTTAATTTGTATTTTTATTTTGGGTTACTGTGTACTGTGTAGCTCAGCCAGCAATCGCCTGCTGCATATAGTACCGGTAACATCCATTTAATCACCAACTACTGAGCGAAGTAGAATGCATTACACACACACCTTATTGAAGTACAGGCTGCACCATATTTTATTCTGGATGCTGGTACTGGGCGTTTGGTACTTCCTGCGGGTGGATGATTATTCCAGCCCGTCAACCGCTTTTCTGGTAACCTCCATCAAGGTATTTGACCTGGCCCTGATGATCTATATCACCAATTATGTTCTGATACCAGGGCTGCTCTATAAGAAGAAGTATGTGTGGTTCACCCTGCTTTTTGTTTTGATGATACTGGGCAGCAGTATCCTGAAGATGAATATCCTTGGTCGCATCACCAATACCCCGGCGCTTTATGACTGGTCGGCTAACATCAAAAAGCGGCTGTATGACAATGTCATCCCTCATTTTTTCCTGGTGATCGCCGGGGCCGCTGTCAAACTTATGTTTGATTACCGGAAACTACAGCAACGGATGGCCGAAACGGCCAGGGAAAAGGCGGAGACCGAACTGAACTTCCTGAAATCACAGATCAACCCGCATTTTGTTTTCAATTCGCTGAACTCGGTTTATTTCCTGATTGACAAAAACAATGCGGATGCGAGGGCGGCGCTGCATAAATTCTCTGAAATGCTCCGCTACCAGTTGTATGAGATGAGCGGGCAGAAAGTGCCGGTGGAAAAGGAGATCCGTTACCTGCAGGATTATATGGATTTGCAGCATTTGCGGAGAGACGAAAAGTATTCGGTAGAGTTCCGGCATGATGAATCAGTAAAAGGTTTTTCCATTGAACCCCTGCTGCTGATACCGCTGGTGGAGAATGCCTTCAAGCACATTTCACATCACCACGACAGGATCAATTTTGTAAAAGTGGATATGCGCCGGTCAAATGGCAGTCTTCATTTCAGGGTGGAGAATTCAAAGGAAAGTCTGCCTACCACCGAAATGCATGGCGGTATCGGCCTGCAGAATGTGAAGAGAAGGCTGGAATTGCTTTACCCCGGGAAATATGAACTAAGCATTAAGGATTCATCCCACAATTTTTTGGTACAACTAAATCTTCAACTATCATGAAAATCAGTTGCATCATCATTGACGACGAGCCGATAGCCAGGAAAGGGTTGAAAGAATATATCGCCGATACGGAATTCCTGCAGCTAACAGGGGAATACGATTCGCCGCTGAAGGCTACGGATATGATCAGTAGCGGAGCGGTGCAACTGCTTTTCCTGGACATACAAATGCCCCGCATCACCGGGCTTGATTTTTTTAAGACGCTGCAGCATCCGCCACCGGTCATTTTCACCACGGCCTATCCTCAATATGCGCTGGAAGGTTTTGAGGTGAATGCGCTGGATTACCTGGTGAAACCTTTTTCATTTGACCGTTTTCTGAAAGCGGCGCTGAAGGCAAAAGAATTTTATGAAGTAAGGGAGACCAACCTTGCCGAAGCGAAAATCTCCGATTTCTTTTTCATCAAGGCAGACAACAGGCTGGTGAAGATTCTGTTTGATGAAGTGCTCTTCGTGGAAGCTCTGCAGAACTACGTAACCATACATACGCCTTCTAAAAAATACATGACCTATCTCACTTTCAAAGCCGTGGAAGATTACCTGCCTGCGGATAAGTTCCTTAAAGTTCACAAGTCTTACATCGTAGCGGCTTCAAAAATTGACAGCATTGAGGGAAACGATATCCGCATCGGGCTGCAACATATACCTATCAGCCGCACCCAGAAGGATGAAGTGATGGGGAAGCTGCTGAGGAACCGGTTTCTGAAGCGATAAAAAAATTCAAATTGCGGCAGCGAAAACTTATTCTACCTTTAGTAAGAGGTACCGGTGATGAAACGGCTGTTGTTCATAGTATTTCTTTTAGTCATGGTTCCTGCCGCTGCGCAGGACGATGTCACTTCTTTGGCGCTGAAACTTACCCGGGATGAGCAAACCGACCAGCAAAAAGTAACGGCTATTTTCCGCTGGATCACAAACAACATTTCTTACACTGTTTTTTCAAAGCATAAAAAAAGCAAAAACAAGTTCATCTATGCTGAACCCGATGATGACGGGCCGCTTAAGCCGCTGAATGAAAGGGTGGCTGAAATGGTCTTAAAAAGAAGAACAGCTTTCTGCGATGGCTATGCCCGGCTGTTTGCAGCTTTATGTGAAAAAGCCGGTATAAAATCGGAAATCATCTGTGGCTATGCCAACTCTGGATTTGGCAGGGGCCCGGCAAAGTTTGGTGTGAACCATTACTGGAATGCCGTGTACCTCGACAACAAATGGCAACTGCTGGATGCCACCTGGGCCAGCGGCTACATTGATATGCGCAGCGGTGAATATGTAAGTGATTATAACGACCGGTATTTTCTCAGTTCCCCTGAATTTTTTATACGGGATCATTACCCTGACGACCCCCGGTGGACATTGCTCCCTGATGCAAAAATTCCTGATGAATTCCGCCACTCTCCATTCAGACATAAGTCTTTTGCTAAATACGGGTTTACCTCCTTCTTTCCCGGCCGGGGCATTATTGATGCTTCGGTGGGTGACACCATCGTTTTGCAATTAGAAACAGGCAGGCTGGAATCCAATCCCATCTCTCCCAGTATGCTGGTGGATTCGGCTTTTTTCAGTCACTCTTCTTCCTGGGTGTTTTTACAACCGGATACTGCAGAACTGGCGCCGATGAAGAAGCAATACAGTTTCCGGGTTTCTTCTGATGAAGTGAAATGGCTTTACCTGCTGTACAATGATGATGTGGTGCTGAGGTACAGGCTGAATATTACAGCCCGCAAAAATCAGCCGGGCGATGTTTCGGTACGCTGAAGACGTTTAGTTCTTTCTCAAAATATTACCCTCTGATTGCAGGAATCATAATTGTATCACCATTAAAACTTCAGTTATGAATCAGCGAATCATTTCCCATGTGGCTGTTTATCTTCTTTCCGTTGTGATGATCATCTTTGGCATCTATCACTTTCAGCAACCCCGCACATTTGTTACCTGGGTCCCCACTTTTCTTCCCGGCGGCATTATATGGGTTTATGTTGTGGGGGTTGCATTTATCCTCGCAGCGCTGGCATTTATTTCCAACAAGTTTGTAAAACTGGCAGGTTACCTGCTGGCAGCACTGCTGATTATCTTTGTATTGACAGTTCATTTGCCCACCTACCGGAATGCCGGAGTGCTGGAAGAGCGTCAGATGGCTTTCACCAACCTGCTAAAAGACTTGGCGCTGGCAGCATTTGCCCTTCATATTGCCGGCAGCGCCGACAGCCATGGGGTGAAATACTGAACAACAAAGGCAGTGATGATTTTAACTCCCCCTCTGTGAGCCGGTATTTTGCTGCTTGCTCACAAAACCTGATTTGGGTTTCTGGATAAATTTGGAACCCTGCCCGGATTGTGATTTACCTTTTTTATCTCCTTTTGATTTTCCTTTCTGGTTTTTCTGATTGAGCAATGACATAGGGATTCAATTTTTTTTATAAAGATACTACTTCGTCCCGTTTTGAAACTGGCTTCGTTGTACACGGTAATATTTACCGGCCATCAGCGATACGGGCAGCCCGATGCAGGCTACCAGTATCAGCGCTGCTATCGCAGCTTTACCCGCATCAAAAGGAAGCGGTCTTGTATTGCTCAGCGGCAACACCAGCAGGTTCATCACCGCCCATACAAAAATGCCATAGCCTGTCCCGGCAAGCACTTTGTTTTTTCCGAGCCATTTTATTTTTGGAAAAACCAGGAAGAAAAAGGCAGTAAACAGCAGGGCTATGAGGAAATGAAACAGCACCCCCCAGAACAGCATGATATTGCCTTCCGCAAAAGCTTGCTTTCCAAAAACACCGCTGGCGATAAATTTGAAAATATTGGCAGGGTTCTTACCCCCGTTGATGCTGAACTGTATGATGGCTGCCAGCCCGTCGAGCAGGCCGGTCAGCAGGCCTGTTATAAGTATAATAAAAAGAAGTGACCCGGAGTGTTTGATTGGTGGGCTCATACAATTATATCAGGGGTAAGAGACAATTCATTGCCCGTAAACGCTGCCCGGGCAACTTTTTTATACCTTTAGTCATCCGCAAAATACCGCCTTCAGGGGATGGGCGATAATCAGTCAACTTGTTTCTTTGCACACACCAACACTCTTTATATGAAATATCTCTTTATTGCCGCAACCATCGCTGTATCCGCATTTACAGCAACAGCACAGGTGACAAATGTGCCTGTAAAACCCGTACAAAAAGTACTGACCCTGAAAATGGCCCGGACTATTGACGATGAGATGCCGGGTACCCGTGGTGCATCGGTGGCCTGGCACCCGGTATATAAGAAATACTACGCTGCTATGGCAGGCAATGCCAGATACCCGCTTTCCATATTTGATGCCGCCGGCAAAAGGCTTTCACCTGACAGTACCAACTGCGAAGTGGATGCAAGAGGCATTTGGTACAATGCGGACAAAAAATGTATCCAGGGAAATACTTACGACGCAGCGGGCTGGTTCCGATACGACCATACGGCAACAGGTATGATCAGGGAAATGCAGTACCTGACGGATGAAATGACACAGCCCAACCAGCAATGTGTTGGAGCCTTTAACTACCAGAACAGGGATGTCATTTTCCTGAACGGGGACGAGATCTGGTTTTATGATGTGGATGAGGCGGTGAAAGGGGCGGTACTAAAGATCCATTGGGGAAGGACCCGGTCTGACGGCCCGGATCCTGCTGCCACCAGTGGACTGACACCGGAAGCCTACAATAATACCACCGTGATCTATACAGGCATCAGGGGTTCGGAACTCGGTTTTTTGAAACCCAGCAGCCAGGAGATAGAATTATACAGCATCAAAACGGGGTTCCTCAGCCAGGTCATAAAACTGCCGGCTGACGCCGCTATTTATCCTGCATATAATTTTGCATACAGCAATGGGATGTACTGGATATTCAATATTGAGACCCGTGAATGGACAGGATATAAATAAGTATTTCCTACTTTTAAATAAAACCCTGTTTCGCTGCCGGTGAGACAGGGTTTTATGTTCAGCGGTAATCCCGGGTGGTTTTTTTTATGTAGTTTTTCACCCTTATTATTTAAAAAAACTGTATGAAACTGTCAGCAATAATTTCCATCACCGCCTTTCTTTCCATCGCCATAAGTTCACAGGGGCAGGATAAGGACTCGTTGTATATGCGGGAGCATTACGACAAATTTGAGTACCGCATTCCCATGCGGGACGGGGCCAAACTTTTTACCCTGGTGTATATGCCAAAGGATAAGTCAAAGACATGGCCCATACTGATGAACCGAACCTGCTACAATGCTTCCAGCTACGGCAAATTCAAGACCCATGACCATCCTTCAGATTATTTGGTAGAAGACGGCTATATCCTGGTGTTCCAGGATGTGCGGGGCCGGTATATGAGCGACGGGCTGTTTAATAATATGACCCCGAATATTCCCGGCAACGACCCGAAAAACAAGACAGCCATTGATGAGAGTTCAGATACCTGGGACAGTATTGACTGGATGATAAAAAACCTGAAAGGCAATAATGGAAGGGTGGGCATATTCGGTATTTCCTATCCGGGATTTTATTCCGCCGCTTCATTACCCGATGCACACCCGGCGTTGAAAGCCGTATCGCCGCAGGCGCCGGTATCTGATTTTTTCTTTGACGACTTTCACCACATGGGCGCCTACCTGCAGAGTTATACGGCCGCATTCGCTGTTTTTGGGTACCAGAAAAAAGATACCACCCGCAGCGAATGGTTCATTCCTGAGATTTTGCGCTTTTACGGCAAACCGGCCAAAGATGCTTATGACTTTTACCTGAAGATGGGGCCGTTAAAAAATATTACAGAGAAATATCATCATGATAATTTTTTCTGGAAACAGATAGTTGAACACCCCAACTATGATACTTTCTGGAAGAAAAGAAATATTCTGCCGCACCTCACCAATATCAAACCGGCAGTGCTCACAGTAGGCGGCTGGTTCGATGCCGAAGACCTGTATGGTCCGCTGAACATTTACAAGACCATTGAGAAGAGTACACCGGGTGCTAAGAATACTATTGTAATGGGCCCCTGGGGCCATGGCGACTGGGCCGGCGAAAAAGGAAAGAGTACGCATCACCATATTTATTTCGGCGACAGTCTTTCCACTTTTTACATGCGGGACATTGAACGGCCTTTCTTTGCCCATTACCTGAAGGATGAAGGGCCAAACACTTTGCCTGAAGCATATATGTTCAACACCGGAAAGAAACAATGGGAAAAATTCGATGTATGGCCGCCAACAGATATTCCGCCGCTGAAACTGCAGTTTGGAGAAAACGGAAAGTTATACGTCAACCAGCCGGCAAAAGAAGATGCAGTATTTGAATACAGCAGCGATCCGGCCAAACCTGTCCCTTATACTTCACAAACGGAGGGGCTTACGTTCACCCCGAGGGACTACATGAGTGATGATCAGCGGGAAGCATCCCGCCGTCCCGATGTGCTGACCTTTGAATCAGATGTGCTCACAGATGATGTAACCATTGCAGGGGAGATACTGGCGAAACTGAAAGTTGCCATGTCGGGCACCGACGCAGATTTTATTGTGAAGCTGATTGATGTGTACCCGGATGACCACCCGAACTATGAACACAATCCTAAAAACATCATCATGGGTGGTTATCAGCAATTGGTAAGAAGTGAAGCCTTCAGGGGCCGGTTCCGTAACAGTTTTGAAAAACCGGAACCTTTCGTTCCCGGTGTGCCCACCGATGTGAATGTGCCGCTGCAGGATGTGCTGCACACTTTTAAGAAGGGACATAAGATAATGATACAGGTGCACAGCACCTGGTTCCCTTTTATTGACCGCAACCCGCAAAAGTATGTGGACAATATTTACACCGCGGATGAAAATGATTTTATCAAATCCACCATCAAAGTGTTTGGTTCATCGGTGATAAATGCAGGGGGCCAACAGCAACCGAAGAAAGGGTTTTAGTCATCATTTATTTTTCTTTTTCTTCTTTTTTTCTTCCACGGTTACCATAAAAGTTACCGGTTGTTTTCTGTATGCGTTCACAGGTCTCCCTTCCTGGATGGCAGGGTTCCACCGCGGCGCCTTCCGCAGCACCCGGATCACTTCTGCTTTCATTCCGTAGCCGTGTGATGTGAGGGCTTTTATGTCAGATATTTTCCCTTCTTTGTCCACTACAAATTGTATTACCACCGTATAAGCTCCGGCAGGCGCACCTTTATAGGCGGGTATCCCTGCATTCAGGTTCTGTTCAAGAAATCTCCGCCATGCATCATCACCTCCGGCATAGGATGCTTCTATTTCCACTTTTTCAAAAACTTTGTCTTCATCGCCGGCAGGCTGCGGAACAGTATCTTTTACCGGCACAGTTGGCGTTACCTGTGAAAAAGTATTAACAGGGTGCAGTCCTGCAAACAGGATGAAAGAAATGAAAAAAACGGGGGCAGCTGATTTCTTTGCCGGAACCATACGATGTGATTGGAAGTCGCAATATATTGCAAAATAGTTTCTGTCCGCTTGATACTTATCCAATGCCTTTTGCTGCCGGAAAGCTTCTCAACTTTCACTTACCTTTGCGGCTTCCGATGACTATCGGGATAAATTAAACACCGAAAGATGGCGGCCCGTACAGACCTTTTTACCAGCCCTGATTACTTCAATGTGGATGAACTGCTGACAGAAGAACATAAACTTATCCGGGAGTCAGTTCGTAATTATGTGAAGAAAGAAATTTCTCCCATCATAGAAGATTATGCACAAAAAGCAGAATTTCCGCAGCAGATCATAAAACAATTAGGTGATTTGGGTTGCTTTGGCCCGACAATTCCAACGGAGTATGGCGGCGGCGGTCTTGACTATATTTCCTATGGCCTGATGATGCAGGAACTGGAAAGAGGCGACAGTGGCGTCCGCTCCACGGCATCGGTGCAGGGTTCGCTGGTCATGTTTCCCATTTACCAGTATGGAAGCGAAGAACAGAGAAAAAAGTTCCTGCCTAAGCTTGCCAGTGGGGAATGGCTTGGTTGTTTTGGATTAACAGAGCCCAATCATGGCAGCGATCCTTCCAGTATGCTGACTAACTACAGGGATGCCGGCGATCATGTGATACTCAATGGAGCAAAAATGTGGATCAGTAATGCACCTTTTTCGCAGGTGGCGGTTGTATGGGCGAAGGATGAAGCCGGGGATATACATGGATTGGTTGTGGAAAGTGGAATGAAAGGGTTTTCAACCCCAACCACTCATGGCAAGTGGAGCTTAAGAGCCTCATCAACCGGCGAGCTGGTTTTTGATAATGTGAAAGTGCCGAAAGAAAATATTTTTCCCAATGTGAAAGGATTGAAAGGCCCGCTGGGTTGTCTGACCAAAGCAAGATATGGCATTGCCTGGGGGGCTATCGGCGCTGCCATGGATTGTTATGATACAGCACTGCGTTACTCAAAAGAAAGAGAACAGTTTGGAAAACCAATCGGCGCTTTTCAATTACAGCAAAAAAAGCTGGCGGAGATGCTTACGGAAATCACCAAAGCACAGTTGCTGAACTGGCGCCTTGGAACATTGATGAATGAAGGCAAGGCAACGCCGCAGCAGGTGAGCATGGCAAAGAGAAATGCCTGCGAAGTGGCTGCGAACATCTGCCGTGATGCCAGGCAAGTGCTCGGAGGTATGGGCATCACCGGTGAATACCCGGTAATGCGCCACATGATGAACCTGGAAAGTGTGATCACCTACGAAGGGACCCATGATATTCATTTGCTGATAACGGGCATGGATGTGACAGGGTTTAATGCTTTTAAATAAGAGGTCAGAAGCCGTAGGTCGGAAGTCAGAAAGTTTGCTCAGCCAGAAGACTCCTTCAGACCTCAGACATCTGACTTCAGACTTCCGGGTATGAAAATCTTCCTCATAGGCTTTATGGGCTCCGGCAAAACACACTGGGGCAGGCTGCTGAGCCAGAAACTCAGTATTCCCTTCTTTGACCTGGATGAACAGGTCTCTGCTCATGCAGGCAAACCGATACCGGAAATATTCTCTGCAGACGGTGAAGAGCATTTCAGGTTACTGGAAAAAGAAGTGCTGTATATCATCAGCGAAAGCCATGATAGTTTTGTGATGGCCTGTGGCGGCGGTTCGCCCTGTTTTTTCAACAATATCGAATACATGAACCAGTCCGGCACCACTGTATGGATCAATACGCCCATTTCAGCGTTGTTTGAACGTCTGATAAAGGAAAAAGACAGGCGGCCACTGATAAAGGACTTGTCAGATGACCAACTGTGGAGTTTTATTTCCCGCAAATTCGCCGACCGGAAAATTTATTATGAACAGGCAGCCATCACCATAGACGAAGAACCGGTTCAGTTAGACAAGCTGATTGAAAAAATTTTTCATGCATAGGAGTACGCTGATAACAGGAAGCATTTTTGCCGGACTGGCAGTGGCGCTGGGCGCCTTTGGGGCGCATGGGATGCAACAGATCACCTCCGACGAAAAAATAATCCAGGGCTACCAAACCGCCGTGCAGTACCAACTATGGCATGCGCTGGCATTGCTCTTCACCGGAATTTTATTTGAAAAATTAGATGCCCGGTTGATAAAATGGGCCGCCCGTTGTTTTACCGGGGGAATTGTTTTATTCTCAGGTTCCCTCTACCTGCTTACGTTCTTAAAAATACAGGGAAGCGGTCTCACCCAAATAGCCGGGCCTGTAACCCCCCTGGGCGGCCTGCTTTTTATAGCGGGGTGGTTATTGTTGCTGGCTGCCTTACTGAAGAAAAAATGATCAGACGGGAAGGGTGAGAGTGGTGGTGGTTCCATTCTTATTCTCAATGGAGAAGCTCCCGTTTATACTTTCCATCCTGCGGGCAATATTCTTCAGCCCGTTGCCAAACTGCCGCAGTTTTTCCATATCAATGCCTTTGCCGTTATCGGATATACGGATCAGCAGTTTGTCGTCTGCTTGTATCCCAATATCCACTTCCGATGCACCCGAATGTTTCAGCACATTGTTCAGTGTTTCCTTTACACACAGAAAGATATTCCTTCTTTTTTCACCTGTTAGTTCCCGGGCTGGGATATGATCCGGGGTGTTTACTTTACATGCTATAGGGGTGTTCTCAAAATACTCTACCGACCATAAGCGGATATAAGCAATCAGGTTGTCCAAACTATCATTGCTGTTGTTCATGCTCCAGATGATGGCATTCATATTGTTCAGCACATCATCCGCCGACCGGGAGATCTTTTCAATCTCCTCCGGCGTGTTTTCTTTCATCTTGCTCCTCGCTATGGCGCTCATCAGGCGGATCGCCGTCATACCGGAGCCCAGTTCATCATGCATGTCTGCCGATATCCTTTGCCGCTCTTCCTGCTGTGCTTTGTACACGGCTATCTCTTTCTCATATTCCTGCATCAGGTTCTGAGCTTTCAGCGCCTCCCTTTCTTTGGTTTGTTCAATGATGCGCCGCCTGTTCTTATAATTCAGTCCCGCCAGGAAGAAGACCAGCTCAAAAAACAAACCTGCTTCATACCAGATAAGCGAATTGCCCGCCAGTCCTTTCAGTTTTAAAACCTGGGGCGCTATAATGAGTACCAGCGACATGATGGCAAACAGCAGATAGACCAGGTTGCCCCAGAAAAGATAACGGAGCAGTTTGTCATGCCAGTGCTGCATGCTGTAGGCCAGGAAAATGATGATCATCAGCAGGAGCAGCACTTTCACCCCGTTCTCCAGCATGTTCTCCAGCGGATAGTTGTCCGTGGCGTAGTGAAGGAATGTGTATGCTATGATGGTGAAAGAAAGCAGGAAGATTCCGCCGTTGTACAATGTATGGAGGAAGCGATACTGTTTTTTTGTATCCAGGAACCGCTGCATGAACATGAGGTAAAACAGGATGCCCAGGCACTGCATTTCAAAATCAAGATATTCTTCCAGGAAATAATTGATACTGTTGATCTGGTAGGCATAAAATGCCTTGGTGAAGAGCATCAGGCCGAGAAAAAAAGCATAGCCGGAATAATACAGGAATTCTTTGCTGGCCCCCTGCAGGAAAACAGAAAGGGAATACAGTATCATCATGAGCAGTAAACCGCAAAAAACATAGGTGATCAGATCGCTTTGGCCACCGATATTATGCAGGTTGATAACAAATGCGTCCAGGTATTGCGGGTTGATGAGTCTAGGCCTTATTTTATTGACATAGGTCTTAAGAAAGCTAAGCTCGGCAACGATGGTTATACTGTCATGTCCCTTCAGGCCGATATGCCGGTATCCTGATTTCCCGGGAATATCCGGCAGTACATCCGGCAGTGAAACTAAGGCAGCATTCCTTACCGCATACATACGGATATTTGTATAATAAAAGCCGGGGAAAAAATATATCCCTGTTGCAGTATCACTGCTGTTGCATACCGTGAATTTAATCAGCGCTTTTTTTGTCACATAGTTATCAGGAACTGTCCCGTTGTGAATAGTGCCGGCTTTAAACCTCAATAAAGGATAAACCTGCCCCGGCTCTTCTTTTTTGCCGATATAAGCGGTGCTTACCGAGGGCCTGATCTCCTGCAGCAATACTATCCTGCTTATGTCCGTGCAGGGAACCGCCCCGCTGTCTTGTGCAACAACGGCTCCGGAAAGAAACAACAGAGCTGTTACAATGCTGAACAAATATGCACTTGTAATTTTTCTCATGGCTGAGTTAAATCTCAATCTTTCAAATGTAGGCAATCCCTCCAGGTTTTGGAAGCAGCGGATGTACCACTTTCCGGTAATCTTTTCATATCAAACTGTTTATCTTTGCTGCCATGGCTACCCGGCTGAAAAAGAAAAACAACCCTGCGAAAAAAACCACCAAGCCCCAATCGAAAACCTTTGCTCAGGAAAAGGAAGAAAAGATTGACTGGAAAAAGTTTGCCCGTGATGAACGGACCTGGAAAATCGTTGGGGCGATACTATTGGTGATCGGCGTTTTTCTCTTTGTCTCATTTATTTCCTACCTGTTTACCTGGGAAGAAGACCAGGATGTGGCCAAAAAAGGATTATCCGCACTTTTTGATAACACACTCACCGCCCGCAACCTGCTGGGTCGCCTGGGTGCGCTGGTTTCACATTTTTTCATCAACTACGGTTTTGGCATCGCCTCATTCCTGGTATGTACTTTCTTTTTTGTTGTCGGTATCAACCTGTTGTTTCGTCGCAGGGTATTTTCCATCTGGCGCAACCTGAAGTATGTAACAGTCGGCCTGCTGGTGCTTTCTGTTTCGATGGCTTTTCTTTTCGGGAAAAGCGGTTTTCCTTTTGGCGGGGCTGTGGGGGATATGATCAGCGGGAAACTAACAGGCGCACTGGGCACCTTCGGCACCGGCGCCGTATTGGTACTGCTTGCTTCGGGTTATTTTATCTGGCAGTTCAACCCCTCTTTTAACTGGCCGGCAAAAAAAGATGGGGAGCAGCAACCGGAGGATGAGCTTGCAGTGATGCCGGAAACAGGCGCCACCACAACTATTAATGATCTCTACGGGGAAAAGAAGGAAGTAAAAGAAAGCAATACCCTTTCTTCCGATTCACCTTTGGTCATTAATTATCCGGACGAAAAGCCGCTGCATGACACGACAGCTATCGGGTTAAAGGTGATTGAGAAAGATGAGCCAGTGGAAGAACAAATTGAAAAAATTGAGCAACGTCAGCCAACAGTTGAAACGGAAATAGTAAGTGAAATGCTTCACAGCCATGAAGAGATGCCTGATGAGCCGGAAAAAATTACTCCACCTGTAAAGAAAAAGGAACAAAGCCTTGAGCTTGAAATAAAACCGGTGACTGAAAAAGAAGGAGAAGAACAACTATTGCCCGAAAATCTGCCTCCCTATGAACCCACCCTTGACCTGAGCCATTACAAATATCCCACCCTCAGCCTGCTGGAAACGCATGGCAGCGAAAAGATCATCCAGGATGCCAATGAACTGGAGAATAACAAGAACCAGATCATCGCCACGCTGCGGAACTACGCCATCGAGATACAGAAGATCAGCGCCACAGTGGGGCCCACGGTTACCCTGTATGAAATCGTTCCGGC
>JBQTHS010000137.1:0-22042 GCA_052389635.1 Bacteroidota bacterium
CATCGGCAATGGATTTTCCTTTATATCTTATCTCCAGTGTTTCCCGGTTGTAGCGTTTGCCGTTGCATTTTTCGCAGTGCACATACACATCCGGCAGAAAATTCATTTCAATCACCCGCATACCGCCGCCTTCACACACATCACAGCGTCCGCTTTTTACATTGAAGGAAAAACGGCCGGCATTGTATCCCCGGATCTTTGCTTCGGGAATGGAAGCAAATAAAGTCCTTATCTCCGTGAAGAAACCGCAATAAGTGGCAGGGTTACTTCTTGGTGTTCTGCCGATTGGCGACTGGTCAATCTCAATCACCTTATCTATATGCTCCAGCCCTTTTACTGATTTATACGCCAGCGGTGTCATTTTCGAATCGTATGCATGTTTGGAAAGTATCGGGTACAATGTTTCATTGATCAGCGTTGACTTCCCGCTTCCGCTCACCCCTGTTACACAAATAAACTTACCGAGGGGCAGCTTCACTTCCACGTTTTGCAGGTTGTTCCCTTTTGCCCCTTTCAATTCCAGCACTTTTCCGTTTCCTTTTCTCCGCTCCTTTGGTACGGCAATCCGGTGATGTCCGTTCAGGTAACCTGAGGTAAGTGTGTTTAATTGCAATAAATGTTTGGGGTCGCCTTCGGCAACGATCTTCCCGCCGTGATAGCCGGCTTTGGGGCCTATGTCAATCAGGTGGTCAGCCGCCAGCATAATGTCTTTGTCATGCTCTACCACCAGCACACTGTTGCCGATATCCCTTAAATTTTTCAATGCATCAATCAGGCGGTGGTTATCCCGCTGGTGCAGGCCGATGGAAGGTTCATCTAATATGTAAGTGATGCCCTGCAATTGTGAGCCTATCTGGGTGGCAAGTCTTATCCGTTGCGATTCGCCTCCGCTCAAAGTTTTTGACGGACGGAATAAAGTAAGATACGTTAGGCCGACATCCAGCAGGAACTGCAGCCTTTCTCTTATCTCTTTCAATACATCTTTGCCGATAGCTTTTTGTTTATTGTCCAGCATCAGTTCAATACCATCAAACCATGCGGCCAGGTTATCAAGGTTCATATTGCTGAGCTCAGCGATATTCCTTCCATTTACTTTGAACCAGAGGCTTTCCTTTTTCAGTCTTGTTCCGCCGCATCCGTCGCAAGGCCTTACTATCATATAATCTTCCGTCCATTCTCTGATCGCCTCACTGTACGGGTTGGCAAACCAGCGCTGCAGCATATTCACAATGCCTTCGAAGGGGGCAGCCGGGTCAAATTTCATGTTTTCAAAATCCAAATCCTCCTGCTGCCCTTCCTCATTGCCGTACAGCATGATGTTAAGCTGCTTCTTTGAAAGCTTGCTGACAGGGGTTGTGAGTGATATTTTATGCTTCTTCGCTGCTTCCTGCGCCTGGCGATAGACCCATGCATCCCTCTCCTCACCCAAAGGGGCAATTCCTCCTTCACTGATACTTAACGAAGTGTCGGCAAGCACTGCTTCCATATTAATATGATGCTTTGTGCCCAGGCCTTTGCAAACGGGACAGGCGCCATAGGGTGAATTAAAGGAGAAAGCGTTGGGTGAAGGCTCCTCATAACTGATACCGGTATCTTCACACATCAATAGCTTGGAATACAAAGCCACGGCCCCCCCACCCCCCGCAGGGGGGATCTCCGACGACTCTGCTTTATCGAAAAGACCTTTCTTGTTTGAAGATTTTCCGGAAGCCCCTCCTTCGGCATCGCCGTCGGCAAGCCTATGGCGACGGACGGAGGGGCTTGGGGAGGTGGCCACAAACATCAGGTCTTTTCCTATTTTCAATGTCTGCTGCACACTCTGGCTCAATCTTGCTTTCAGGTCTTCTGTTACCTGCAGCCGGTCAACCACTAATTCAATATCATGTATCACATACCGGTCCACCTGCATTTTAGGGACAATATCTTTTATCTCCCCATCCACCCTCACTTTCAAAAAGCCTTTTTTTCTTACCTCCTCAAATAATTCCCGGTAATGCCCTTTTCTTCCACGTACCAGGGGGGCGAGTAAAGCGATCATCTTCCCTTTGAACTTTTTGAAGATATTCTCCACGATCTCTTCTTCGCTCCATTTTACCATCCGCTTGCCGGTATTGTAGGAATAAGCTTCGCCGATCCTTGCAAACAAGAGCCGCAGGAAGTCATATATCTCCGTTACAGTTCCCACCGTTGAGCGGGGGTTTTTACTGGTTGTTTTCTGTTCAATGGAAATAACCGGGGAGAGGCCGGTGATCTTGTCCACATCGGGCCGCTCCATATCGCCGATGAACTGGCGGGCATAGGCCCCGAATGTTTCCATATACCTACGCTGCCCTTCAGAATAAATGGTATCAAATGCCAGGGATGATTTGCCGCTTCCGCTGATGCCGGTGATGACCACCAGTTTGTTTTTGGGGATGGAAATATCAATATTCTTCAGGTTATGCACCCGGGCGCCATACACTTCTATTGCATCTTTATCCTGAACCGGAACCTCCGTACCGTTATTGCTGCTTTTTGCCATTGGTAGTAAGCGAAGGTACTGATTCAGCGATTTGCAATTGAGATTAAGCAGGTCAGGAATGAAAATACCGGAAGACATAAAAGTTGCCGCCGGTAAAGCAGTTACTGCAAGTTTTCCACAAAATTTTATTCTGGCACAGTATTTTGGAGTATAGCCCGGAGTACCAATTTATCATTTCTAAAATATTTTATTTATGAAAAAGATCATTGTGATGATGGCCGGGATTCTGTTGTCCGCTTCTGTTGCCATCGCTCAAACGCCTGAGACAACGACACCCCCGGCCCCGGAAGTGAAAACATGGGATGCTCAGAAAAACCCAACGGTGGATTCCATCAGGGCTAAATACAAAGACAAACTAATTCAAGCCCCCGTAGTACGGACAACGGAAGACATTTTCCCGGTAATCGGCCAGTATGAGTCTGCTTCCAACCCCGAAGCCGCTGCTATCAGTATTTCCTTAGATGCACAGAACAAGGGTATTATCTGGATAGAAGGCCTGCCCCAGGGAAAACTGAAAGGACTGCTGAGTAAATCTCCCGCCACGTATAAGATTCCTGTACAAAAAACCGATGAGGGGAAAGAAGTGGCAGAAGGAACTTTAATCTATGATAAAGAAATGAATACACTCAGCATCTGCATTGGTAAAAACTATAATGCAGCGGATCCGGCTTCAGCTTTTGCTGCTCCGGTAGCAGAAGAGCCGGCAACTGTCAGTACAAAAACCACTAAAATAAAAAAGCCTGCAGCTCCCAAACAATGGGTGTACACAGGCAGTAAAGTGGAAAAAGCCACCGCCGGAAATTAAAACAGTAACAGGGACGGTTCATCAATACGAAGTATTGGGCTGCAGGATTGCAGCCCTTTCTTATTTTTTTAAAAAATTTGTCCCGATTGAAACCCTTACCCGGTCTGTATTTCATGCTTCATCCAAACAGTCGTTAACGGGTTTTTAAAGCCGGGTGTTTGGAAATATAAAATTTCTGTCTTTATATTTGCAGCAGTTCTTTGTGCATACTTATCAAGAAAGGCTGAGGGTAATGGCCCAATGAAGCCTTGACAACCTCTCCTTCGCTTCGCTCAGGATGACGAAATTCTGAAAGCAGCAAAGGAAAAGGTGCCAATTCCAACCCGACAATAACGTCGGGACAGATAAGTCAGATCAACAGCTTCAAAATATCTTCCTTAGAATATTAAAAGCTCATCTGATTTATCGGGTGAGCTTTTTCATTTCCTCCCCTCTCCATTTATGGAGAAGGGGCAGGGGGTGAGGTCTCCCGATAGTCTTTCGTTGGTAAGTGATGCAAATGTTTAATCAAAATTTCATCACCTGCCCCGCCATATGCGGGGGTGTTTAAAACCCAACGAAAGATGAGCAACAATGCAACACAACTGATCCACAGCATCCCTGTTGATCCACTTACCGGGGCTGTTTCCGTTCCCATTTATCAAACATCCACTTTTGTACAGGAAGCGCCGGGGCTGAACAAGGGCTATGACTATGCCCGTACCGGCAACCCCACAAGGGCAACACTGGAAGATATTATTGCGCAACTGGAAAATGGCTCCACCGGGATTGCATTTGGCAGCGGGCTGGCAGCTATTGATGCCGTCATCAAATTATTGGAAACCGGTGATGAAATCCTGGCTGTGGATGATATTTACGGCGGCGCCTTCCGGCTGTTCACCCATATCTACCAGAAGTTCGGCATCAACGTAAATTATGTGGATACCACCAACGCTGAAAATGTCTTTAATGCTGTTACTTCCAAAACAAAACTCATCTGGATTGAAACACCAACCAACCCAACATTGAAAATTTCAGATATACAGGCCATTGCAAAGATTGCCCGGGCCAGCGGGTGTTTACTTTGCGTGGATAACACTTTTGCTTCACCAGCCTTACAGCAGCCTCTCTCGCTGGGAGCTGATCTTGTAGTGCATTCGGCTACCAAATACCTCGGCGGCCACAGCGACCTGATAGCAGGGCTGGTGGTAACAAAAGAAAAAGAGTTGGGTGAAAAAATAAAATTCATCCAGAATGCCAGCGGTGCCATCCTCTCTCCTTTCGACAGCTGGTTGGTCATCCGCGGCATTGAAACATTACCCCTGAGAGTAAAACAACATTGCATCAATGCGCTGGCCGTGGCGGAATTTTTAGGAACACATCCTGCTGTTGAAAAAGTTTATTATCCCGGTTTGAAAAATCATGTGAACCATGCTATTGCTTCAAAACAGGCTTCGGGTTTTGGTGGCATTGTTTCCTTCACACTGAAAAATGATACAGAAGAAGCAGCCAGGGCATTTGTTACATCCACCCGGTACTTTAAACTGGCAGAAAGCCTCGGGGGTGTAAAAAGCCTTCTTTGCCATCCGGCGCAGATGACACATAAATCAATCCCGGCCGAAAGAAGAAGGGCAGCCGGTGTGGCTGACAGCCTGATTCGCTTGTCAGTCGGACTGGAAGAAGCGGCTGATCTTATCAGCGACCTGGGGTATGCATTCAGCAGAATATCGGAAATAAAAACCACTAACAAAACTGTAACCCTGTAATGGAAACGCATAAACAACTGACCATCGGATTATTTGGCTTTGGTGTGGTAGGAGAAGGTTTGTATAAAGTATTGCAGCAAACCCCTTCGCTGAAAGCTACTATCAAAAAAGTCTGTATCAAAAATTACGGCAAAAAAAGAAAGGCGCCTGCATCGCTGTTCACCACAGACCGGGATGAGCTGCTGAACGACCATGATATCAACGTCATCGTCGAGGTGATTGATGATGCGAATGCCGCCTTTGAAATTGTCTCCATTGCCCTGCTAAACGGGAAAGATGTTGTCAGCGCCAGCAAAAAAATGATAGCAGAGCACCTGCCTGAACTGCTGGAACTGCAGCAGCAAACCGGGCAATCTTTTTTATATGAATCGGCAGCCTGTGCATCCATCCCGGTTATCCGCAACCTGGAAGAATACTATGACAATGACCTGCTGCATTCCATCAAAGCCATTGTAAACGGTTCCACCAATTTTATCCTCACCAAAATCTTTGAAGAAGGATTGGATTTCAAACAGGCGCTGATACTGGCCCAGCAGGCCGGTTTTGCTGAGAGCAACCCTGTACTGGATGTGGAAGGATATGATGCGGTGAACAAATGGACCTTCCTGCTCACCCATGCCTATGGCATTGTCGAAAACCCGGACAATATCCTGTTCAATGGCATTCAGAACATTCATGCCGCCGATGCAGTGGTGGCGGCTTCCCGGAAGCAACAAATAAAATTGGTGGCGCAGGCGCAGAAGCTGAAGAGTAACAAAGTAGCTGCTTTTGTACTGCCGCAGTTTGTGAAGCATGACGATCACCTCTCCTTTGTAAAAAATGAATACAATGGCGTGGTAATTGAGAGCAGTTTTGCCGATAAACAATTTTTTTATGGCAAGGGCGCAGGTAGTTTCCCCACCGCATCGGCCGTACTAAGTGATATATCTGCACTCCGTTACCAGTACCGGTATGAATACAAAAAACTGTATCATCACCCCCCGCATGAGCTCACGGATGATATTTTTCTGAAAGTGTATGTGAGCTTTGATGATATCTCACTCATCCCGAAAGAAAGATTTGAGTGGATCGAAGAATGGCATGCCCGGGAAGACCGGAAATACCTGATGGGTGTCATTGCATTTGCCGAATTGAAACAAAACAACTGGTGGAAGGAAAATGGTACATCGCTTATACTTTTACCCGAGCCTGTTATTGAAGAAACCACAACCCGTAAACTGAAGAAAAGGAGCCTGGAATTGGCGGGTGTGTTATAAAAACTGTTTGGCTTATCATTTTAGGTGAAATAAGAGAGGCCCCGATTTCTCAGAGCCTCTCTTGTCGGGAAGACAGGATTCGAACCTGCGACCACCTGGTCCCAAACCAGGTACGCTACCGGACTGCGCTACTTCCCGCCCTGACCATCATCGTTTTAACCGGATGGAGATATTCCCTGTAGGGAATCGGGGTGCAAATATACAGGCTAAACGCCTAAATGCAGCTTAATTTTTAAAAGATAAGATCATAACGCATCCACTTTTGCCTGCAGGGATTCGACATGTCTGGATGAAAGTTCTTTCAATTCATCCACCATTTTCTGTGCTTTGGCCCTGCTTTTCTGGCCGATGTACATGAGAGTGAGATAATATCTCGCATTTTCGTTTTTGGGGTTCAGGCTGATGGCTTTCTTCAGTTTTTCTTCCGCTTCGGTTAACGATTGTGTTTTGTACAGGCTGTAACCCAGCTCCACATAAGCAGCGGTATAAGTGGGTTCTTTTTCAATCGCAGTTCTTAAGTAGGGAATAGCTTCATTGTATTTCTGCTGGCTGTTCAGACAGTAGCCCATACCAAAACAGGCTTTTCGTTCAGTTGGGTTAAGCGCCAGGGTTTTCCTGTACCAGTTCATAGCTTCGTTCATGTCTCTTTTGTTATCCCGGTACACTTCAGCAATACCATTGGTGGGAATATGACTTTTTGGATCGATCTCGGCTGCCTTTTTATAATAACCTATGGCCTCTTCATCCTGTTTTAGCCGGGAGCTGGCAAACCCCAGTTCAAGATAAGTACTGCTGTAATCGGTCTTGAATTCCAGCGATTTGCTCAACGCCAGTTTGGCGTTACTGTATTCTTTTATCGCATTATGCGAAAAGCCCTTGCGGTACCAGTACAGGTAATCGGCTATAGTGGTCCTGGCAGCCTCCTCATATTTCTTAAACTTTTCCAATGCGCCGGTATAATCCTCCTTGCCATAAAAGATATAGCCGAGTTGCTTTAAAGCCAATGAATAATCAGGTTTCAGTTCAAGGCATTTATTATACAGGCTGACAGCAGAATCAGTCTGGTTGGTTTTCTCAAACGCATAACCGAGTTCAAAAAATACTTTAGGAATAGTTGGCCAGCCCGTTCTTGCCTGGCGCAATGCGATGATGGCTTTGCTGTATTCCTTCATATCGTTGTGGCACCAGCCCGCTTCATACAGAGCCGCCGTGTAATCGGGTTTTATTGAAACAGCTTTCTTAAACTTTTCCAGCGCTTCGGCAGGTTTCTTTTGCTCTTTAAGCTTAAGGCCTTCTTCATATAAAATAGTGGCATCCTGTGCACCTGCATTATATGAGATGAACGTACAAATAACAGCAATAGCAGTAAGACGGTATGGTAACATGCTGCTAAGATACAAATGGCTGAAAGAAGGATGCATACCGTTAACCGGGTATTCGCTAAGGATATGCTGAAAAGGGGCCTGCGGGTTCTTCTCAAAAATCTTACCTTGACGCCTCAAACCTGAGTATGAGATTTATCGCCGCAGCCTTGCTGGTACTTCTGTTTTCCAGCCAGCTTATAGCCCAGAAAAATGAAATTCCTCCTGACTGGCCTTCGTTCACTGATACTGCCTATAACTACTCTGTCAGGTACCCCGCCGATTGGGAGTTCAAGCAAAAAAACACCAACACCCGGTTTTTTGTTACCAGCTACACGGAAAATGACGGTGACAAATTCAGAGAGAATATCAACTGCATTGTCCGGGTATTGGATGAAAAAGGATTTACTATCAAAACAGCGGAAAATGCCATAAAAAAATCGCTGAGCGAGAAACTGCAGGACTATGCGCTGCTCCGGTCCGGATACCTGACCTGGAACAACAGCGAAGCGCTGGAACTGGAATATACCTGCACCCAAACAGCCAGTGCTGTTTCTTACTCCATCCACATGTTGCAGCGGATAGCCGTAGTAAAAGGCAACCTGTTTACCCTCACTTACACGGCTGAACAAAAAAGTTACAGCAGGTATATTGATACGGTGAAGAAAGTGCTGGCCTCGCTGAGGGTGAAGTAAAGCAGGTAAATATTCATTTTCTTTTACCGCCTGCCGGCATATCATTTATTCCCTTTCTTCACTTTCTTATCCCTTCCTACCTTTGCCCCATGCTCCCCATTTCCCAAAGAGGCAAACAAATGCCGCCTTCGCCGATACGGAAATTAGTGCCATACGCCGAAGCTGCTAAAAAGAAAGGCATCAAAGTATATCACCTGAATATCGGTCAGCCCGATATTGAAACCCCGCCAGCCATTATGGATGCGGTACGCCGGGCCGACATCAAAGTGCTGGAGTACAGCCACAGCGCCGGTAATGAAAGCTACCGCCGGAAATTAGTGCAGTATTACAAGTCGGTTGGGATTGATGTTGACCATAACCATATCCTTATCACTACCGGTGGAAGTGAAGCTATTATGTTCGGTTTTTTCACCTGCCTGAACCCCGGCGATGAAGTGATAATCCCTGAACCTTTCTATGCCAACTACAACGGTTTTGCCTGTGCTGCCGGAGTGAATGTGGTGCCGATCACCTCCCGCATCGAAACCGGTTTTGCCCTGCCCCCGATTGCTGATTTTGAAAAAGTGATTACCCCTAAGACAAAAGCCATCATTATCTGCAGCCCTAACAACCCAACAGGATATTTATACAGCAGGGAAGAGATGGAAGCGCTGAAAGCGATCTGTATCAAATATAACCTGTACCTGTTCAGCGATGAAGCCTACCGGGAGTTTTGTTATGACGGAGAATATATAAGCGCCATGCACCTGAAAGGACTGGAAGAACATGTGGTGCTGATGGATACCATCAGTAAAAGATACAGCGCCTGCGGCGCCAGGCTGGGGGCATTTGTTACCAAAAACAAAGTGGTGTATGATGCTGCGATGAAGTTTGCCCAGGCAAGACTGAGTCCTCCGGGGCTGGCGCAGATAATGGGTGAAGCGGCTGTGGATTTGCCAGCTTCTTATTTTGATGCACCCAAGGCAGAATATTTAGCAAGAAGAAATTTGCTGGTGGGCCGGCTGAATGCCATGCCCGGCGTGTATTGCCCCAACCCCGGCGGGGCCTTCTACGCCATCGCCAGGCTACCGATTGATGACTGCGATAAATTCTGCCAGTGGTTACTGGAGGAATTTTCTTACCATAAGCAGACAGTAATGCTGGCTCCGGCCACCGGTTTTTATGGCACGGAAGGCCTGGGCAAAAATGAAGTGAGGCTGGCCTATGTGCTTAATCTTGACTCCATCAATGCGGCGATGGATTGCCTGGAAAAAGCATTGGAGCAATATCCCGGCAGAGTGGCCACAGAAAAAATGGCTGTTGCTGTTGCGAAATAATTTTCTGCCCACGGATAAACACAAATGAACGCAGACAAACTGCCCAGGCTGTATATTTTTTCTGACACGAAATCACACTAAGCCTTTTCTTAATTCACCATACTGATGACATTTGTATGATTTTTCAATTATATATTTTTCTATTGGTTAGTGCATTTTCGTGGCAACTATTTATCTGTGCCTATCTGCGTTCATCTGTGTACAAATACCTCCTCTTTTCCACCACTTCCGCACAGAAATGTCATTTTAAGCCGCCCCCGGTGGCAGAGGGACAATTTTCCTTTATATTTAGCTAACTTTTATCAACCAAAATATTCTATATGAGAAAGGCCCTCTTGCTATTCATTTCCTTTTTGCTTATCAGCATAGCTGGCCTGGCGCAGCAGATTGTAACCGGCAAAGTAACCGATCCGAACGGCCTTCCGCTGGCAGGTATTTCTGTGAAGTCCAGAAAAACCGGTAAAGGAACAGCTACGGCTGCAGATGGCACTTTCCGTCTTACCGTGAGTGCAGATGATCAGATAGAACTGACCGGTATAGGCTATATGAGCCAGACAGTATCACCGGGTACCGGTGTGCTCAACATCACATTAGCCCAGTCAGTGGAAGAACTGGGGCAGGTGGTGTTGGTGGGAACCCGCCGATCAGGCCGGGTAAAAACAGAAACCACAGCACCGGTGGATGTGATCAATGTGGGACAGGCCACTGCACCGACAGCAAGGATGGACCTTACTTCGGTGCTGAACTATGCAGCGCCTTCTTTCAACTATAACAAACAAAGCGGCAGCGATGGCGCCGACCATATTGACCTTGCCACTCTCCGTGGACTTGGCCCTGATCAGACTCTGGTGTTGGTGAACGGCAAGCGTCGGCATCAAACTGCTTTTGTAGCCGTGTTCGGCACAAGAGGCCGGGGCAACTCAGGCACCGACCTGAATGCCCTTCCTGCTGCATCCATTGAAAGAGTGGAGATTTTGCGTGATGGGGCTTCAGCCCAATATGGTTCTGATGCCATTGCCGGTGTAATGAACCTTATTCTGAAAAAATCAACAAAAAAATTGACAGGCGCCATCGGCTGGGCCGGTCATCTTGACCCCAAATTCAACACCGCTTATGCCAGCGATTTACTAACACAATATGAGTCTGCCAAAAAATTAGACGGCAATTCATTTGCAGCCAACCTGAACTACGGTCTGCCCATCGGAAAAAAAGGCGGCTATATCAACCTGACATTGGACGGGGCGACCACCGGTAAAACATTCCGCCAGGCATTGGACACATCAGATTACTATAATAATGATGATGCGATGTATATTGATATTTACCGCCGGGCACATGGTGATGCATCATTAGACATGATCGGCGTCGCCATGAACATGGAAGTGCCCACCAGGGGTAATGCGATTTTTTATTCTTTCGGTACCTACAATTATAAATCATCCGATGCATTTGCTTTTACCCGCAACTGGTCTGCCCGGCCTGACCGCTTCCCTACTGATGCCGGCGGCAACCTGATCTTTGTGAATGGCATCATGAAGAACAGCAATGATGGCGAAACTTATTTCTCACCACATATACAAACCAAGATCAACGACCTCTCCTGGACCGGTGGTGTAAAAGGAACAATTGATGGGTGGAACTGGGATTTCAGTAATACGGTGGGAAGAAATGATTTCCATTTTTATGGTGATAAAACCTTCAATGCATCGCTGGGGGCCACCCAAACTCATTTTGATGACGGTGGTTTCAGTTTTCTGCAAAACACCACGAACCTGAACTTCAGCAAAGCGGTGACCGACCGTTTTAATTTTGCCATAGGCGCCGAGGGTCGTTTTGAACGGTATAAAATTTATTCAGGCGAAGAAGCATCCTACAAAAACTATGACCCCAGTGGTAATAAAGCTACCGGCGCACAGGGCTTCCCCGGTTACCAGCCCAATGATGTGGTGAGTGCAAAGCGCAGTGTAGTGGGCCTATATGTGGACGCCGAATATGATGTGACCAGCAAATGGCTGGTGAACGGCGCTGTGCGGATTGAGAATTACAGCGATTTTGGTTTTACGGACAATTATAAATTCGCCACAAGGTTTAAAGCAACCCCCAAATTGAACCTGAGGGGATCAGTAAGTACCGGTTTCAGGGCGCCGTCATTGCAGCAGATCAATTTCAGTTCCACATTCACTACTGTGCAGGCTGGCAATATTGCTGAAGTGAAGATTGCACCTAACTACAGCTCCATCACCAAAGCTGCCGGCATCCCTGAACTGAAACAGGAACGCAGTGTGAACGCCAGCGCCGGTTTTGCCTGGCAGGCAGCCAAAGGTTTTAATATTACCATTGACGGATATCGGGTACAGGTAAAAGACCGGGTGGTTATCAGCGGGCAGTTTGACGGCAGCGATCCCAACCTCGATGCCGGGCTGCGGGCACAGATGGCTGCACTGAATGTGAGCCTAGCCCAGTTTTTTGCCAATGCGGTGAACACCACTAACAGGGGTGTTGATATTGTGCTTGACTACACAAAAAAATGGGGGCATCATCGCATCAAAGGATTGTTTGCCGGTAATTTCCAAAGCATGGAGATTGACAAGATCAATATCCCGGCAAAACTTTCGGGTTCGGAATTTCTGCGCCAGACATTCCTGAGCGACCGGGAGCAGAAATTCATCCTGGCCTCTGCTCCAAAAAATAAATTTGCTCTGAATCTGGAGTATGGTCACCAGGAGTTGACGGTCGGCGCAAGGTTCACCTATTTTGGCGAGGTTACTTTACTTGGCTACGGGCAGGATGGTTTGGGTATCAACCCGATGGTTCCTCTTGACAATGGCAGCGGCGATGTGCCTGACCGTTACAATTATTCCGGAATACTGGTAACAGACCTGTATGCCAGTTATCAAATCAATAAAAACTTCACTGTTTATATCGGGGCCGATAATTTGCTCAATGTGCATCCTGATTTTGGTGTGGTGAAGGGCGCCAAAGACTGGGCTTATAATACCGAAACCGGAGGCGCCTGGGATGCGGTGCAGATGGGTTTTAACGGAAGAAGATTGTTTGCAAGGGTTGCTTTTAGTTTTTAACTGGTAAATTAAAATACGCTAACCGCTCCGGGAACGGGGCGGTTTTTTTATCTTCAGTATACACACAACCTGTTATATGAAAAAAGCATTTTTTCTCCCGGTGTTCTTCCTGATCTGTTATTTGTCAACAGCACAGACAAATGCTGAATACACAAAAATTCTCATCCGTTATGAACAATGGAAAGCGGCACAATACAAAGCAGGGACTTACGCCACTCCGGGCAATTGTAAAATGGAGATTGTGGTAAAAGACGGTTACAATGGCCCGGGGGCAGGTATTCCGAAAGATATTTCCATACATTACAGCGATATCAACGGCGATGGTAAATTAGATGCACTGATAACTTTTAATCCTGTACAGTGCGACGGGGGCAATGCTATGATGAATGCCCAGTCAAGAGTGCTTGTATTATCAAAAGGGGCCGTATGGATCACTGATGACAAGTATATTGATAATATTGAAAGTAAAAAAGACGGATGGCTTTCAGTAACCGGTGTGGTGGAAGGGACAATTTTCGGCACTTATTATGAATATAAAAAAGATGATCCCCGCTGCTGCCCAGGCATTAAAAAACAGTTTTCGATAGACTACAAAACAAAGAAGCTGGAGCTGGAAGATGATTGATGCAGTCGTCTTATTTTTCTTTTATCACTCCCGCTTTTACCAAAAACAAACCGGCGATAAAATCTTTATTAAGTTCGGCAAACATCAACGGCGCTGCCGGCTCCTTTCCAAATTTGTTCAGTATTAATCTCCACCAGCCCACATTTTTCCATTCACCCAATTTGTACCCTACCTGCTCATAGGTGGCGAAATAACGGAAGCCGCAGCTTTCATGAAAAGCAACACTCTTATCATTCGGCAAATTAATAACGGCATATACATTCCGGAATCCCTGCTGCTCCAGTATTTCAAACAAAGTTTCATACAATGCTTTCGCTACCCCCATCCGCTGAAAATCATCCTGCACATACACGGAGCACTCCACACTCCACTGGTAAGCCACCCGTTCCCGGTAGCCGGAGGCATAGGCATAACCGGCGATGCTTCCGTTTACCTCACAAACTAACCAGGGCCAATGGTGCAGGTATTTTTTTATCCGCTCTGAAAATTCCGCAACGGAAGGCACTTCAGTTTCGAAAGTAAAAGAGGTGTTTTCAATATAGGGGGTATAGATGGCAAGAATATTTTCAGCATCTTCCGGGGCAACGAGTCGGATAAGTGGCATTCGGATAAATACTTTTAGGTTACCTGACTGGTTCTATTACCTGGATTTTATCTTTATTTTTTCCGGCTATGTAGCATAGTTTGCCATTGATCATGATACTCTCCAGGCATTTCACATCACCGGGTACATAAAATCCTGATTGCAGAACAGAAACAGGTTTGAAATCCCCTTTCCCGTCGCCGAACAACAGCAGGCCGATACCGGCATCGTTTCTTCCCGTCTCCACCTCAGTGCTGTAATCATTACCGGCAAGCAGCAGGTCATGATGGCCGTCACCGTTCAGATCCGTACACTGAATACCGTTGACCGGGAAGAACTGTGCTTCTGGTGGCAGTTTTTTGGTAGTAAAATTCCCGTCTCCGTTGTTCAGAAATACAGCGCTGCTCATATTATCAGCAAAGAAATTACTGGCTTTTGCCAGTTGCTCTGTAGTGAAGATGTCGTTAACAGTTGCGCCGGAATACTGTGCATAGCGCAGATACTTTTTTCGCAGGTAGGGCATCTGGTCAAGGATGTAATCCCGGATAGCGATTGGGTAACTCCCCCGTTGCACATAAGTGCTGATGACACAATCGGTGCTGCCGTTGTTGTCAAAATCGCTTACCAGCATGGTAACAGGCCGCTCAGGTGTGCCGGTATAGCGGGTATTCAGGCCCAGGTTCCCGCCAATAATATCCAAATCACCATCCTTATCAATATCGGCGCAAACTATCTTATTCCACCAGCCATATGTTTGCGAAATAACGAAAGGGGTCTCATCCAGCTTACCGTTCCGGTTATAAAAAATGGAAACGGGCATCCACTCGCCTGCCAGTACCAGGTCAGGCCAGCCATCCTTATTCATATCAGCCCATTGTGCGGATTTTATCATACCGGCTTTTTTCAATCCGGCCGGAGTGATGTCTTTAATTTCTGTGCCTGTATTTGTCAGCAAAAAACTTTCAGGGATCAGTCCGTAGTTGCCCGGGCTGGTGGAACCCCCGATGAATACATCAGCCGTACCATCTTTGTTGTAATCAGCAACTGTCACCGCATTTGAACTGGTGTTAAATGCATTTGCTTTATATGCTGAGAATACACCCGTTCCGTCATTTCTGTAAAATCTTACCGGGTACATGCTGATGTTCTTCGCATAATCATTTCCCCCGGAAGTAATAAGAAGGTCTTTATTACCGTCACTATCCAAATCAATAATACCAATAGCCCCGTCCTCATATTTCTTATCCTGTGCAAGGGCGGGTTGCTGTTTGGTGCTGAATGTGCCGTCAGTATTCTGAAGATAAACAACGGCGGAAACATCTTTGGCGCCACCAACAACAAAATCTTCCAACCCGTCTTTATTAAGGTCTGCCACGGCCACACAGGGGCCCAGCTGCGAAAACCGGTGCGGCAGCATAGGTTCCAATTTGAAATCTATGTAGGGGTTCTCGGTATGCAGGTAATTGATTTTTGTCTGCACTGTAATATCCCGGAATAACAGGTTCTTTTCCGCAGGCTTGCTGCCCGGTTTATTGGCATCTTTGTAATTTATTTCTGCAAATGTCCCTGCTATGAAATCTGCTGATTGCATCTTCCCATCCGGCCAGGTAACTGTTACAGTTCCCCCGGTGTTTTTGCCGATGCCAATAACTATCCTGTTATCATTATTGGATAAATAACCCCGCATGGTATTGGCTGTAAAATAATAGTGGCTGCTGTCTGATGCTGAAATTTTTATTTTTGCTCCAAGTCCGTTGATATTTCCGGCGGGCCCTTTCAGCCCAATCGTCACAGAGTTGTTGCCGTTGGTTTCTTTCGCATTGTTTTTATAGATGAAAGCATATTCATTCACATTGCATACGATCATCTCCAGGTCGCCGTCATTATCCAGGTCGGCATAGGCGCTGCCAAAACTCCAGGCCGGGTGGTCCAGTCCGCTTTCTTTGGTTTCCTTCCTGAAATCAAAATTTCCATAATTGCGGTAAAAGTTTTTCAGCACTTTTACGGAAGGAATAACAGCCAGCAGTTTCAGTACATCATTCTGGCTGCCCGTCTTTATCAGTTCTTTTTTTACTGAGTCCATTTTGAACCGGACATAATCCATATCGGTAATGTCCCGCATGTAGCCGTTGGCCACATAAATATCTTTCAGCCCGTCGTTGTCAAAATCCTGTATCATCACTCCCCAGCTCCAGTCGCTGAAAGCCGTGTTGGTGTAATAGCTGATATCGGAGAAACTGCCGTTACCATTGTTCAGCTGCAGCACATTCTTTACATACTGGTATCCGTAGCCATATTTCACCACTTTATCAAATTCATCGTAGTTATTTCCCCTGCGGAGCTGCTTTTGCCGGTAGTTCCCCTCCGGCAGCATATCCACGGTCATCAGGTCGCTGAAACCGTCGTTGTTAATGTCAGCATAATCGCTGCCCATAGATGAATAGGAGCCATGCCGGAAGTATTTATCAAACTCGTTGATAAATTTTCCCCCGCCCTTATTAATAAAGAGGTAATCGGGCTCTAAATAATCATTGGCCTGGTAGATGTCAATCTTTCCATCGCTGTTGAAATCTTCAAGAATGGCGCTTAACCCGAATGAACGGGTGGCCAGGCCTGCCTGTGCAGTTTTGTTGACAAACTTGCCGTTTACATTTTCGTAATACTGATCTGATTCATAGGGTGCGGGCTTATCCCTCACTGCTTCCAGTTGACCTTTTTTATTATAAGTAAGGTGAATGGTTTTGGCAAAGTTCAGGTTGTAGGGATGATTCAGCACCAGCAGGTCAAGATCGCCATCCCCATCGAGGTCATTAAAATAGGCGCACATCGAAAAACCTTCGTCTGCCACGCCGTACTCCGTTGCCCGGTCGGTAAATGTTCCGTTTTTGTTGTTGATGTAAAGAATATTTTTCCGTTGATTTGGATTGGCGGCAACGGATTTGCACTGGTAAATATCCAGCCAACCGTCGTTGTTGATATCCACCATTACAGCGCCGGTTTTATAGCCGATCCCCCCGTTTACTCCTGCGGTTGCAGTTACATCTTTGAACCTGAAATTGCCCTGGTTAAGATACAGTTTGCAGTCACCGACATTAGATGTAAAGTAGAGATCGCAGAGTCCATCATTATTCATATCCCCTGCTGAAACGCCGGAACCGTTGTAGAAGTATTCATAGCTGACAACATTCAGTTCTTTGCTGTCCACTATATTATTGCTGAAAAAAACACCAGTGGTATCAGGAGGAAGCAGGGTGAACAGTTTTGTTTGCGCCGCGGCTGTATGCGCAGCAAAAGACCAAAGTAATATTTGCTTCAGTTTATTCATGGCGCTACAGTACCAGTTTTATTTTTTGCAGAATGTAATTTCCTATCCTCTTCCCCTGATCAATTCCGTTATCCAGCGCTTCCATAAAATGAATGCCCCCGTAAAACCGGCTGATGGAGGCCTCATCGGCCGCCTGCCGGAAACTCAGAAAGCGCCGGGGCGGAAGATTGATATACATCTCGCTTGAATCTGTAAATGAATACGGCTGTTGAATTAGTGCAGTCAGTATAGTTGCCGATGTGCTGCTGATAACGCTGTGCCCGCTGGGGTATTCGGGAAATGGCGGTGTTTCTATATAAGGTTTCCACTTCGGGCTCATGAGTTTGTTGATATAGGTTTCGGGGCGCAGTGTATTGTACCGGTATTTGTCCGTCCAGCAACTCAGAAAACCTTCAAACAAACCGATAGCCACCATGGTATAAACCTGTGCTGATTTTATTTCATCTAATTGCCTGTTCTTAACCGCCTGGCCGGTAATGCGTATCCAGTGTCCGCCGGGAGAAACCTTATGAATGAAATAAGTGAAGTGTCCTGCCGAACGGGTGATGTTGGGGTTACAATCCCAGAATGAAGCAATCAAACGCCTGGTAGTATCCAATTGCCGGGATTGTTTATAAAGGGTATAAGCATTTCTGTAAAAAGCAGATGTTTTCTGTTCACTGTACTTTGTTGGTGGCGTTCCCTTTATCATTGTTGTACTGTCGAAAATCAATGACCTCATCAATGGCCAGTTGGGCTCAATGGCATTGCCATAGTCGGGTGCAGTGGGTTGCCAGGCGCCGGCTGAGTCCACTATGATGTAGCGGGTCAATGTGCGGGTATAGTCATACACATCTTTTTTCATCCAGTCAATGATCTGTTCACCGGAGCTGCGGCCGAATGTCAGCGAGTTGTTCAGCAATATTGTATCGTTTTTATTGGCTGAAAGCCAGTTATCCGTTTCTTTTTTTACAAACTCATCCACCATGTATTCGCTGTAAATAAGCCGGCGGGCTACGGTAGTAAAGGCGATCAGTGCCGAAAGTGATAAATCGGTTTTGTTTTTTGGTGCAGCAATCCTGTTGAGACCGGTCAGTTGGCCAGCCAGTGGTTTCATACTGCCGTCTTTATAACAAAGTACTTCGTATGCGGCAACATTTGGATACAGTTGTACCCGGCTTGCCACGGGCGGTGTGAAGAGGTCTTCCATGATGATCTCCACTAATTTCTCATTGCAGCGGTAAAGGTAGTTGCCGGCGGGTTTTTGGGAATACAGACTGGAACAAAGCATGAAATTCAGCAGGAAAAGGACAGCAGTTCTTTGCATAGTTGAAAATGAAAGGAGCCAAGTTAAACAATTTCGTCAAGTGGTTTCAGGCACAAATTTCATTTTCCGGGCTTAAAAAGCTACTTTTGCCCCCCTTCCACCTTCTCTACCGCCTACGCTAAAGCTACGGTGGTTAAGAAAAGCTATGGTGGATAAGAGCCGGGGTAGCTCAGCTGGTTAGAGCACAGGATTCATAACCCTGAGGTCGGCAGTTCAAGTCTGCTCCCCGGTACATTCCATACTTTTCACGTTTGAATAGCCTGCTTCATCAAATTGGAGCAGGTTTTTTTCTTTCAGTGTCAAAAGGTTATGGTGGAATAATTCCAGCAGGTAGGGTGTTCGATAAGTGGCGCCATCATAGTACAAAGATGAGTTGAACACAAGGCGCAGGAATTCGTGCTTTTGCATCAGGTCGGCATTATTCCAAATCCATTGCAGGTTTTCTAACCGGTTAAGGCCAGCGCGGAATTCATACCATTTGCCGCGTTCATCTTCGCTGCACTTTTTTATTTGATAATTCAAGGATGCTATTTGGCTGCTGTACCTATAGTGGAATTTTTCGTAGGTATCGGCTTTGATCTGATTACGGATGTACTTTTCTTCCATGCTTTCCATATCCTGGATGGCCTGCTGCAGGTCCTTGCGCAGCAGCACAAGCGTTTCAGCACGCTCCTTTAATCCATAGCGCATTTGCGCAGTTGCTTCGCTGATCATATATTCAATGCGCGGGCGATCGAAGGAAAGGGCACCCAGTAGATCATCGAATTTCTTATGCATGGTGATGGCACTATAATTGGTTCGAGGGCAGGTGTTGAATTTGTAATACCAGTAGTTTTGCCGTTGCCCCTTGCTTTTCCCGGCTGTTAGCATTCGGCCGCAAGTATGGCTCACGTTGGCCCGCAGCGGTACTTCCGCGGCCATCTGCACTTTTGGATTTTTACGGTACTGCAGGCGGCGCTGTACCTCATACCACTGCTGCTTTGGAACTATGGCGGGATGGGTGGCATCGATGATACGGGTGGGCTGCTTTCGGTATGCGGGCACATTTACCATTCCAGCATATAACGGGTTGGAAAGTACAGCAGGTATAAAGCTGCGATCTTTTGTTTTCAGGCCAGATTCCTGTGCTTTCTTTTTGATGAAACCAAATGGGTGGCCGGCAAGGTAATCGGTGAATACCTGCCGGATGATGGGCGCTGTGGTATCGTTAATCACAATGATCGGTTTGTTCTGGTCATCCCGGGCATTGCTGTACCCTACCGGCGCTTTACCCATAAACCGGCCGCTGTTTAGCGCCTGGTGGATCCCGAATTTTGTACGGTCCCGGATCACATGCAGCTCAAATTCAGCAGTCACCAACATATCTGCCCGTTGCTTGAAAAAGAACGGGCTGTCATAATCTACAAACATCTGTTCAAACACCGATACAATAACGATGTTATATTTCTTTTCCAGCCATTCAATCTTTTGCAGGCCCTGGGCAGTGTTGCGGCTGAAACGGTCGTACTTAACCACCACCAGGTAGTTAACTGTTTTGTGGTGTTGCTGAATGAATGTTTCCAGTTTTTTCCAATCTGGGCGGTCGAAGTTTTTTGCACTGCGACCATCATCTATGAATGTTTCCAGCAGGGTTATAGCATTGCTGGTGCAGTGTTGGGTGATATACCGTCGCTGGCCATCAATGCTAAAATTGCTTTGATCTTTACTGCTGATCCTTACGTAAGCGATGGCGTTAGTCATTTTCTTTGGTTCAGTATTGCGTTCACATAGATAGTTGCACAGATGGTAAGGAGCTTCTTTTCATCAGGCTGGGTCAGTTTCACCACTTTGGTAGTGGCGGGGATTGAAGTTAGCGTTTCCCCATTTACGGGCAAAGTTTGTATGGTTGGCTGGTCAGACATTTGGGAATTCATTGTGCATTACACCATCTAATAAACGGCCAGCTTTCTTTTTGCCCACTCTATACACTTCCGTGTAACCTTTCTCTCCCCCAAGAAGTGTTGCAGATTTTGCTAAACGGTACTTTGAACCATTTGTGGTTCGGCCACCTAAAGGGGACCATTCACCCCACTGCTTAAAAAAGAAAGGGGTACGAGCCCTTTTACACTGATCCCGTAATGATCGTGCCCATTCAGGATGCATTGGCCTTGCACCATGACCGCTTTCGCCACCACATATCACCCACTGAACGCCAGCGTCACCAGGGTTAAAGGCATCAGATTCACCACCGCGTATATTTACTAAATCAACTAAACCAAGTAGGGGCTCGCAGCTAAGAAACTTCACCTCCGCTGGTATTGATCGAAGTAAAGGGATCCTTTCATCAGCTGTTTGTTGATCCTCAACAGAAACTCCAATCCAAACATTCGGTACAGGGTTAACTAATTCGGCATAAACCGAATAAAACTGCAACATTCTTTTTACTCGCTTGGTTAGAATCTGGAATGTGTGCCAATGCGCTCGTTGCATAATCAGGTATATTTCATATATAAATGAAAAAGGAACATCTTCGTGAAATAGATCACTCATACTGTTAACGAAAATAAGTGAATGGTTTCGCCAGCGTAGCGGTTGTTGCAGCCTATCATCATGGCATATCACATTTTTGAATGTTCCCTTACCGTTGAATCGTTCGTAAATCCTTTCTGCATAGCAGTTCTTACACCCCTGGCTTACTTTGGTGCAACCTGTTACCGGGTTCCATGTTTTATTTGTCCACTCGATTTTGCTCATATTAAAATAGTTTAGTTGTGTATCGGGATCCCTGAAAACCCTTTTGGGGCCATACATAAGGAGGTTTTACCACTGGGCCCGTGAATAATACCCAATTACAGGTTTTGAAATGCCGTACTGCACGATCTGTGGAATCTTTAAATGACTTGCTGACATTCTTTTCATACATCATAAAGTTGCATCGGTACTGCACTTGCTTATCGAATACCATGTACACATACAGCACATCATGCTTTGGTAAATTCGTCAGCTTGAAATTCCACCAAGCTTCATCCAATGCCATGTGCCTTTCAAAAACCGGTTTAAATTCCTGTACTGTCATACCCCGATCTTCGAAGAACTTCGTTGGCAGGGTAAGCATAATTCCTTCTGGAATTATGGATAGATCGTTACTATACGTGCCGGGGCCTATAATCATCTCATTCTACTTATAAATTCAGCAATAAAGGTTGTATCCTTTAACCTGCGCAGTTTTTCCAGTAACTGGATATGGATGCCTTTTTCAGTGATGGTGATACGGGCACTGGCCACCCCAAACTTGGGATTGTAGCAGCCGGCCAGGGTAATTAAAAGAAGCAGGATCGCCAGGATCAAATATTTTGGTTTCATGCGAAGTATTTATTTATGTCAAATTCCCGCTTTCGCTTTACGACTGGCCGGGTTCGGCGCAGGAACATTACCACCCGGTTGG
>JBQTHS010000138.1:0-29324 GCA_052389635.1 Bacteroidota bacterium
ATCATTGATGAAAAAGGAGACGTGGAGAACATCATTATCAGTATAAAAGATACCGGCGAAGGCATACCGCTTGAAATGCAGGATAAGATTTTTGTACCCAACTTCACCACCAAATCCTCAGGCACCGGCCTTGGGCTTGCGATGTGCAAAGGGATTGTTGAACAGGCGCATGGTAAAATCTGGTTCGAGACGGAACAGGGCAGGGGAACGACTTTTTTTGTGCTGTTGCCTGTTTCGGTCTGATACATCCATTCTGTTCCTATCTTTAAGTACAAAACTTCATCTCATGAAGCGCATTTTATTTATCTTCTGTATTACCGCAACAACCATTACTATCAATGCCCAGCCCACTCAAAAACCAACCTTGCATGGTAAGAACTGGATAGCTATCACCGGTAAACCACTGGCGGCAACTGCTGGTTCCATGATATTCCAGAAAGGAGGTAATGCGGTGGATGCAGCCTGTGCCATGCTGGCTTCCACCTGCACCATGTGGGATGTGCTCAGTTGGGGCGGGGAGACGCAGGCCCTCATCTATCATCCCAAAACAAAAAAGGTAATTGCGATAAATGCACTTGGCGTGGCGCCAACAGGGGCTACTGCTGATTTTTTTAAGAACAAGGGATATTCATTTCCTCCGGAGTATGGCCCGCTGGCGGCAGTAACACCCGGAACAGTGGGAGGTTTGTGTTATATGCTTGCTAATTACGGAACGATGACTTTGGAACAGGTGCTGAAACCAGCCATGGAGCTGGCAGCCGGTTACCCGATAGAAGCACAAACTGCTAATGCAATGGAAAGAGGAAAAGACAGGATTAAACAATGGCCTTATAGTGCAAAAGTTTTTTTGCCACATGCCGGTGAAAAAAGAGAAGCGCCGGAGGCCGGGGAGATATTTGTTCAGAAAGACCTGCTGCTAACATTGACCAAAATGGTGGAAACGGAAAAAGCAGCATTGAAAAGTAAGAAAGGCAGGAAAGAAGCCATCATGGCCGCCTGCAATCGTTTTTACAAAGGAGATATCGCCAAAGAATTTGTACGGGGATGCCGGGAACAGGGTGGATTGATAACCCTGGAAGACCTTGCCAACTGGAAACCGATCGAAGAAGAACCGATATCGGTGAACTATAAAGGCATTGACGTGTACAAACTGCAGCAATGGACACAGGGGCCGATGCTGCTGCAATCGCTGAACATACTGGAGAATTTTGATCTGAAGAAAATGGGATACAACAGTTCAAAGTATATCCATACCATTTACCAAACGATGAACTTAACTTTTGCTGACCGCGACTTCTACTATGGTGACCCTTATTTTGCCCCGCAGGAACCCATCAAAGGATTACTGAGTAAAGAATATGCAAAACAGAGGGCCGCATTGATTAAACAGGATAAGAACGATCCTTCCATCAATCCGGGTGACCCATATCCCTTTGAGGGGAAGACTAATCCTTATACCGAGTTGCTGAAGAACTGGAATAAGTCAGGTGATGGCAACCGCAATTTTGTTCCGGCACATGATTCATCAGGTGTTTCATACATCCCCTCCGGGGAGGGGCTTGGGGTGGGTCCCGATGAGTTATACATGGGAAGAATGTGGATGGGCACTACATCAGTTGAGGCAGCAGATAAAGAAGGTTGGGTGGTTTCCATTACTCCCAGCGGGGGATGGCTGCCGGCCTGCATTGCAGGCAATACCGGGGTGGGCATGAGCCAGCGTTTGCAGAGTTTTGTACTGGATGCATCCATCAACCCGTTCAATGTGGTTGAACCGGGCAAAAGACCGAGGGTAACACTGACACCCACCATGGCATTGAAAGATGGTAAACCTTTTTTATCCTTTGCCGTGCAGGGTGGCGATACACAGGATCAGAACCTGTTGCAATTCTTCCTGAATATGGTGGAGTTTAATATGACAGTACAGCAGGCCTGCGAAGCAGCGAACATTAACAGCAATCAGCTTTGGCTTTCGCTTGGTGGCACCAAAATGGAGGACCGTAAACCAAGACCGGGAGAGATATTGGTCGGCAACAGCACACCCGAAGCTGTAAGGAATGAGTTAAAGAATATGGGTTATAGAGTAAGCACCGGTAACCGCACCAGCGGACCCATCAATGCCATTTATTTTGACTGGAAGCATGGCAGTTTTTGGGGAGGATCATCCAATAATGGAGAGGATTATGGTATAGGATGGTAAATGCAGATAGCAGTAAATAGATGATGTGGTAGTTATGCAGCCTGGATTTATTCTGCAGTACCGTCCCTCTCTGAAGGAGAGGGATAAGAGGGTGAGTTTTGGGGAGGATTATGGGATTGGGTGGTAGGGAACTCAGATCGAATAATATAAATATTGGTAATTATATAGAAAATGGGCGAAGGTGATGTAATGGGTTGAGGGGTAGTGAATTGCTCATTTTTTGGGCTTTGTGGCCCGATCTGCCTTCTTCACTACTTTGAATACATCTTTGAACTCGCCTTGTATGGCAAGAGGCTGCGTATTGTACTTATCTAGCCTGTTTGACTTCTTTTTCTTAGCCATGTATTCCAAAGTTATAAATAAAGTTGGTATCTGCCTTTGATATGCTGGTTATAGTAGCTGCCTTTTGAAATGGCGTTTTTAAAGCCCCTCCATACGCTTAATGGCATATCTGCATGGATATATTGATACCCTTTATTGGTGGAATATATCATGTAGCCAGTTTCGCCGTCACAAGAGTAATAGGATGCGCTTTCAATCCATGAACTACTTTCTGTATTTGCACTTTCCTTTATTTGAAAAGTGGCTGCTTTCACTTTCTGAATGGCCTCTGAATATGAGTTAAAAGTTGCTGGCAACTTGCGGCACGTTTGCGAATAGGATAGAGCTCCTGTCAAGACAAAGAGGAGTGAAAAAACTATCTTTTTCATGTGGATTAAAATTTGCGGTTTGTTACGGCATATTTATAAGTTTTTCCGTTCAACACATCTATAATTTTTATGCTGTCTATGCCCAAGAATTTATAACCGAGCCTATACTCAAATTGATAAATTTTACCTGTCTTAGTGTCCAACATTCCGTCCTCATAATTTGAATATCTACCGTTTTCAGTAGGGTGGCATCCTGATAATACAATGAAAGATACAAATAGCCATTTCATAACAGTCTGTTTTAATATTCCGTTTCAATAACATCCCCTGTTCTGGTGTCCAAAACATAACTAACGCGATCTCCGATGGGGACATACCTGCCGTTATCGTTCCTTTCCTTCATTAACTGATATATTGAAAATCCCAAATAGATAGCGGCAATGCCAACTAAAAGAAGTATTGTCTTATACACTTTGTCAAATAAATTATTCATAGCTCTTTACTTTTATATAGAAATCAATTAACGTTCCTCTTACATATGTTCCTCTTTCCCAGCTTTGCTCTATGTCCACTTCTACTTCATCGTTAGCAGGGTCACCAACTATATTACCATCTCCACTAATTATTGTATTCATAATTGGTTTTGCCATTTTACTTTCAACAATAAAAATTCCAGATAATAATCTTCGATATTCATGCTGACTTATATTTTCTAAGAACGTAGTATCAATCTTTGCATCTACAATGCACATACCCCATGCCGGGGCATCTATGCGCAGAAATAATTCTCCATTTACCCTCATAATATCTTTTATCGTACCATATACAGCTATTGTCTTGTTATTAAGCACAGAGTCCATTTGATAGGAAAATAATTTTCCGCGCTGCCAATCATTAGACACCCCATACTTGTCCATTAAAATTGATTGTTCCGACTTGTTTAAAGAGTCTTTTATTTGATAATCGGTTTTGGTTGGTTCAGGCGGCGTTGCATCACCGCATCCGGCGAGTATAACAAAGGAATAGATAATTAATAGTTTCATAAGAAATAATTTTTAATTATAGTCATACATGAAAGAAAAATGAAGATAATAATTTTAACTGCTATCATTGCTTGTGCTTATTTTTTTGACCTAAGAAGCCCTCAAACTCCTTCAACCCAAAACTGCTCAAATTCCACTCTTTGGTAAGCCCGCCTTTTTGTGCGGCAAGAACACCATACTTTACATCATTAAAACCTTCGAGGAAATGGGCATCGGGGTCAATGGAGAGCAATACTTTCTTTTGCATGGCGTAGTCGATCCATTTCCAGTCCATATCCAGCCGCCGGGGGTGGGCATTTATTTCTATCACCACTTTGTTGGCGGCACAAGCCTCAATTATTTTCTTATGGTCAACCGGGTAGCCATTTCGGCTGAGCAGCAGGCGGCCTGTCATGTGGCCGAGTATCCGGGTGTAAGGATTCTCAATTGCTTTCAGCAGCCTGGCCATGGCTTTTTCTTCCGTCATCTTCAGGTTGCTGTGCACCGAAGCGATTACCAGGTCAAATGTTTTTAAGATATGTTCGGGGTAATCAAGACTGCCGTCGTTCAGGATATCACTTTCAATGCTTTTAAAGATCTTAAACGGTTTCAGCTGCTTGTTCAGTTCATCAATTTGCTTATGCTGGGCTTTTATCCGGTCCTCTTTCAGCCCGTTGGCATAAAAAGCCGTTTGTGAGTGGTCGGAGATGACGAGATACTCATAACCTCTTTTGATACATTCATCCGCCATTTCTTCCAGTGTATTGCTGCCATCGCTCCAGTTGCTGTGACTGTGGATGATGGAGCTGATGTCTTCCGTTTGTATCAGTTGCGGTAATTGTTGTTTTGCTGCTGTATCAAGAACAGCGGCTGTTTCCCGCAGACAGGGTGGGATATAGACAATCCCTGCCTTGGTAAAGAGGATCTCATCTTCTTCCGTTTCATCCCCTTTATATTTCAAGCCGGGGAACTTTTTATCAAAGGCTGTAATAAACTCAGCATTTCCTGTTGTTCTGAACAATTCGGCTGCCCGGTTGGTACCCCCGGTGTACAGGCGAAGCTTTAATCCATTCTTTAATTTAAACAGGAGGCTGTTGGTTGTTTCCTCCAGCAGTTCAGGCGGTTGTGCCGTCTGGAATTTTGGTTTGATGGAGGCATTGGGTTCCAGTATCACAAATTCCAGTTCTTCAATGGTAATGGCCTGTCTCCGGTAATTGCCGGTCACCCTTATTTTATCCGGGGAAAATATTTTTTTCAGGTAACCTTCCACCTGCGGGAATATCTCATCCAGTTGTGCATACAGGAAATGTCCCTGGTTCAGGAAATAGAATTCTATTGCCGCCTGCACATTGGCCTGGGTCTTTTCGCCAAAACCTTTGAATAGGGTCAGCCGGTTCTCACCGCAGGCGTAGAGCAGTTCACCCAGCGATTCAACTTCCATTTCTTTCCAGATCGTATGGATCTTTTTTGGGCCGATACCTTTAATGTTCAGCATCTCGATCACTCCCGGTGGTGTTTTTTGGATGTATTCACTCAAAACTCCCAGTTTGCCGGTATCCAGCATCTCGATCACCTTTTTACCTACACTGTCGCCAATTCCCTTGATGCTGAAAAGTTTTTCCCTTGGGCTGTCTTTTAGCTGCATCGGCAGTTTTTCGATATTGAAGGCAGCGACCGAATAGGTTTTCGTCTTAAAGGAGTTTTCGCCATGGATGTCCATCAGTTTGGCGAGCAGGTCAAAATTGTCGGCTATGGCGGAATTATCCATACCACTAATTTATGTTTTTGCCACAGATTACACAGATTCACACGGATTATTCTATTCGGAGAAACCTACGGGTATTTATGGGAGATTTCAATAAGCGGGGGCTGTGTGAGGTTCCTCCCCTTCAGGGGAGGTCAGGTGAGGGCAAAAAAAAGTCCCGAACTGAACCGGGACTTTCTATCTTGTTTAAGCTGAGCTTAAACTTATTTCTTTTTCTTAGCGGCTTTCTTCTTAGGAGCAGCTTTTTTCTTTGCAGCTTTTTTCTTTGCGGCCATTTTTTTAGAATTTAATGTTAGTAAAAATGGGTTAACGACAGTAAAAATAACAATTATTTTATACTACCCAAATTTTTTTTCCACAAAATTCTATGTAGGAGCCTTTACTGACCGGGATGAAAGATGGCTTATGCACCTGCTTCGATCACTGAAACGAAAGTTCTGTTGTTCTTTCCTTTCCTGAATTCAACCACACCATCACTCAATGCAAACAGTGAAAAATCTTTTCCAACACCCACATTTTTGCCGGGATGATAAACAGTACCACGCTGACGAACGATGATATTGCCTGATATAGCAGCCTGCCCGCCAAAAATTTTTACACCCAGGCGTTTGCTTTGTGAGTCACGGTTATTCTTTACACTGCCCTCACCTTTCTTATGTGCCATGATCGTATATTTAAATTCCAAATATCAAATTCCAAATCGCAACCAGGTCTTTTTGGAATTTGTGATTTGATTATTGTTATTTGATAGAAGTTACTTTGATTTTTGTATAAGCTGTCCTGTGTCCTTTCTTTTTACGGAAACCCTTCCTTCTTTTTTGTTTGTAGGCAATCACAGTATCACCTTTTACCTGGTCAAGGATCTCGGCTTTCACCTTTGATTTTACAGCAGCACCTGCCGAAAGTTTGCCATCGGCATCCACCAGCAGCACTTCCAGCTCGATTTTGTCACCGGCATTACCCTCCAGGCGGGGAACATACAGGGTCTGGTCTTTTTCCACTTTGAACTGCTGACCAGCCACTTTTATTACAGCTATCATACGCTTAAAATTAGGCCCGATAAATTTCGGGAGGCAAAGGTAGGGGGAAAAACCGTACTTGCAAACGGGAAATCAAAGATTTACAGGATTAAATCAGCCTGCTTTGCGGGAGCTTCCGCTATATTTGTACCCTTCCTCCGGGGATTTCTTTTCAGAGTGTATGAAAATCAAGTCTTTTTTAGCAAAACCCTTCGCTTCCTACATATATAAAGGTATTCGCAAAGCCATGGGCGCTGCCCTTGCTGACCAGGAAAACATCCTGAAGACCCTGATCAAAACAGGCAGGAACACAGAGTTTGGAAAAGCATCCGGGCTGGAAAGAGTGAATACCTATGAAGAGTTCAGACAGGCCGTGGCGCTGATGGACTATGAGCAAATGCGGCGCTGGATAGATAAGATAAAGGAAGGCAGGCATAATGTGCTGTGGAAAGGTAAACCTGCTTATTTCGCTAAAACATCGGGTACCACCAGCGGTACCAAATATATTCCGATAACCAAAGAGTCTATCCCTAACCACATCAATACGGCCCGCAATGCACTCCTTTGTTATATGGCCGAAACAGGCAATACCAAATTTGCCGATGGCAAACTGATTTTTCTTTCCGGCTCGCCTGAACTGGAAAGGGTGGGTGGCATACCTACCGGCCGGCTGAGCGGCATAGTTAATCATCATGTGCCAAAATACCTTCGTACCAACCAGATGCCTTCGTATGAAACCAACTGCATCGAAGACTGGGAAACCAAACTGCAGAAAATAGTGGATGAGACGATTGAAAAAAACATGACCCTCATCAGCGGCATACCACCATGGATGCAGATGTATTTTGATGAGCTGATAAAAAGAAGCGGTAAAAAGGTGGGTGAGCTGTTCCCCAATTTCAGTGTGATGGTGCAGGGCGGGGTAAACTTTGAACCCTACCAGGCAAAACTGTTTGAAAGTATCGGCCGGAAGGTGGATACGATAGAACTGTTTCCCGCCAGCGAAGGGTTCTTTGCTTTCCAGGATTCACAGGAAGCGGAAGGATTGTTATTGAACACCAACAGCGGCATCTTCTATGAATTTGTACCGGCAGGAGAAATATTCAGCGATAACCCGGCAAGACTTTCATTAAAAGAGGTAAAAGCGGGTGAGAACTATGCCATGATCATCAACAGTAATGCCGGCTTGTGGGGATATAATTTAGGGGATACCGTGAAATTTGTTTCCACCGAACCTTACCGGCTGCTGGTAACAGGCAGAACCAAACATTTTATCTCTGCCTTTGGCGAGCATGTGATTGGCGAAGAAGTGGAAGCCAGTATGCTCAGGGCAGCCAAAGAGGAGAATGTACATATCACTGAATTTACCGTAGCCCCTTTTGTGAGTGGCGGTGAAGGGAAATCATACCATGAGTGGTTTATTGAATTTGAAACGATGCCGCATGATATTTCTTCTTTTGCTGCAAAACTTGACCACCACCTCAGAAAGAAGAATGTTTATTATGACGACCTGGTAGGGGGTAATATTCTCCATCCGCTGAAAATAACACCCGTCCGCAAAAACGGGTTTATTGATTACATGAAATCAATCGGTAAACTGGGCGGGCAGAATAAAGTACCCAGGTTAAGTAACGACCGGAAAATAGCCGATGTATTAACGAGATTCCAGGAGCAGGAAATTATTAATTAATAATCATACGCAGCATCCTGCGGATTAATTAATAATGAAAACAGCATTCATGAATTCAGAAGCAGTCAAAAAACGTATTGCCATCTTCGGTTCCACCGGCTCCATCGGCACCCAGGCGCTGAATGTTATAGCCGCCAACCCGGATAGATTTTCAGCAGAGGTACTCACTGCACAGAGCAATGATGAACTGCTGGTGCAGCAGGCGCTGAAGTTCAATCCCAATGTGGTGGTGATCGGGGATGAGAAGAAGTATCCGAAAGTAAAAGAAGCATTGTCTTCCACGGATATAAAAGTGTTTACGGGTGAAAGGTCGCTTGAAGAAGTGGCCGCTATGGATTGCTATGATATGATGCTGGCTGCCATTGTCGGGTATGCCGGTTTGAAACCCACACTCAAAGCGATTGATAACGGAAAGGTCATCGGGCTGGCCAATAAAGAAACATTGGTGGTGGCAGGCGATATTGTAATGAGAAAGGCCGTGGAAAAGAAGGTACCCGTCATCCCGGTGGATTCAGAACATTCCGCCATTTTTCAATGCCTGGTGGGTGAAACAAGGAACCGGATTGAAAAGATAATACTTACTGCTTCGGGCGGGCCATTCATTGGTCGTAAGCCAAACTATCTTGTAAATGTAAAAAAGGAACATGCCCTGCAGCACCCCAACTGGACGATGGGCGCCAAGATCACCATTGATTCAGCCACCCTGATGAACAAAGGGCTGGAGATGATAGAAGCCAAATGGCTTTTCAACCTGAAACCTGAGCAGGTACAGGTGGTTATTCACCCACAGAGCATTATTCACAGTATGGTGCAGTTTGAAGACGGGAGCATCAAGGCTCAAATGGGTTTACCGGATATGAAATTACCGATTCAGTATGCCCTTACTTTTCCCCGGAGAATGAAAAATGATTTTCCCCGCTATGATTTCCGGAAAGTGGCAAGCCTCACTTTTGAGGAGCCTGATGTTAAAACATTCAGAAACCTGGTGCTGGCGCAGGAAGCACTGGACAAAGGCGGCAATTTGCCCTGTGTAATGAATGCTGCCAATGAAATAGCCGTATATGCCTTTCTGAGGAACCGGATCAATTTTCTTGACATGACCAATGTAATTGAGAAAACGATGGAAACCATTCCCTTTATCCCTCAGCCCACACTGGAGGAATATTTTGAAAGCGATGGAGAGGCCCGTACCTTTGCTGCTGACATTATCAAACTTTAAAACCGGAATTCTGAATTTGTTTTTTTGATTTGGTCCCGATAGCTATCGGGATTTACTTTGAATACGTAGTATGAATGTATTAGCGATTAACTGGACACAGGTGGGGTTGCTCGTTGGCCAACTGCTGCTCGCATTGTCCATCCTGGTGGTATTGCATGAGTTCGGTCACTACATTACGGCCCGTTGGTTTAAGTGCCGGGTGGAGAAATTCTTCCTGTTCTTCGACCCCTGGTTTGCATTGGTAAAAAAGAAAATTGGGGATACGGTGTACGGTATCGGCTGGCTGCCGCTGGGGGGATATGTGAAAATATCCGGGATGATAGATGAGAGCATGGATAAGGAAGCCATGAAGCAGCCTCCTAAAGAATGGGAGTTCCGCAGCAAACCGGCCTGGCAGCGCCTGATCGTGATGATGGGGGGTATCATTATGACTGTGCTGGTAGCATTTGTCATTTATGCTTTTATATTAATGATATGGGGGGAAAAGAGAATCCCGACTTCGTCCATGAAATATGGGGTACATGTGGTGGACAGCACTATGTACAGGATGGGATTGAGAAATGGAGACAGGATACTGCAGATAGACGGAAAGGAGGTGACCGATTATGAAAAACTGAGACGCAGACTGCTGTTGGGAAGTTCGGTAACGGTTGACAGAAAAGGACAACAGGTGAATCTGACACTCGATGAGGATCTTATCGGGCAACTGGTAGAGAACAGGAATAAAGATGTAAGTGGTTTCGTGGAGATAAGAAAACCGGCCATTGCATTTTTTGTTCCTGATACTTCTAAAGCATTTAAAGCAGGGCTTCGCAAAGATGATAAGCTGCTGGCAGTTGATTCATCAAGGTTTGAATTTTATGATGAACTGCAGAACTTGTTGTTTGAAAATAAGGGTAAAACCATACAACTTATGGTAGCAAGAGATGGCCGGGAGCTTAGTTTTCCGGTAGTTATTTCAGGAGAAGGTAAGATCGGTTTTGTGCCCTATGGTGCGGATTATCAGCAAATGGACAGCCTTGGCTGGGCAAAACTCAATATAACCAAGTATGGGTTTTTAAGTGCATTTCCGGCAGGGATCCGCAAAGCAGGAGCGGAACTGAAATTTTATATAGCGCAGTTTAAGAAGATTCTGAATCCCAAAACAGGAGCTTATAAAGGGGTGGGCGGCTTTAAAGGAATGGCCCGTATATTCAATAAATACTCCTGGGATTGGGAGCAGTTCTGGACCATGACGGCTTTTCTTTCGATTGTTCTTGCCTTTATGAACATGCTTCCCATTCCTGCACTGGACGGGGGCCATGTCATGTTCACCTTATATGAAATGATAACAAGAAGAAAACCGAATGAGAAATTTTTGGAATATGCCCAGATAGTTGGTATGATTTTGTTGCTGGGTTTGATGCTCTATGCCAACGGGAACGACTGGTTTGGTTGGGGAAAATAGAAAGCCGGAAGTCTTTAGTCAGGGTTGCGGGTTTTAAGGCAGCTACAAATTTTTGAGCGGACCACGGCTAAAGACTAAAGGACTAACGACTGACGACTAAAAAAGGGGGCGCCTGGTTTTGACAGCGTAGATCTTTGAAAGTGTAAGCATGTACTGCGTTGCGTAATTAGCAGTTAAATCTGAATACGAAAACCATAAATGGCAATACTCAGTATGCCATGGCTGCCTAATCAGTGATTTAGCAGTCATTCGGGCCGCCGGGCCGGTTCGCTTGTTTCCATGCCCCGCTGCCGACTCAAAACAAAACAAGATGCAGCAACCACAGGCTGTGCCGGTTGCTTAAGCCTATACAGCTACGGAATTAATCGGTTGTTTGTTCCTCCGAAGGAGTCCTTCGGACCAGTTAGTTTCCGACACAATAAAACAAAATAAACATGTAGAAAGCTTTTGAAGAATATGTTTGGACAGGAGTTCGACTCTCCTCGCCTCCACCTTCGACCGCCATAGCCTTGGCGAAGGCGGTCTTCTTATTTTACGATGAACAAGCCTGCGGAGATGGTCTTTCTGTTTTGTAATTTCAGTGTAGTTGTACAGGCTCCATCTTTAGTTGTGGCTTTTTTGTTGTGGATGATTTTAATCAAATTTTTTTTAATACCGGCACAATCACTAAGTGGATTTACTTAAATCTCTTTTTTTCTTGTATAATTATGCCTTATCCGCAGTTCATTTGCGCCTTTCGAACAGTTTTTTTACTTAATTTATATCCGGAAAAGACCTTATCGAACCCAACCACCCAAGATCCGTATGGAAAAAATCACCATTCTGCTAGTAGATGACCATAAATTGGTCAGGGAATCCTGGTCTTTTATCCTCGACAGCGACAGCCGGTTCCAGGTAATCGGTGAAACCAGCGATGTGGACGAAGCCGTTATTATTGCCAGAGAAAAAAAACCAAAAATCGTTCTGATGGACATCAATATGTCCCCGGTCAATGGATTCGAAGGCACAAAACTGGTCCGCAAGTATTCGCCAGGCTCCAAAATCATCGGCATCTCCATGCACTCCATGCCCGCCTATGCCAGGCGCATGCTGCAGACCGGCGCCATGGGCTACATCACCAAAAATTCCTCCAAGGATGAAATGCTGAAGGCCATCATAGAAGTGTATGAAGGCAGAAAATATATATGTGAGGAGGTAAAAAATATACTGGCCCAGCAGGAACTGGAGGAAGATACCGGCAAGCCGGATATGAATGCCCTGTCACGCCGGGAACTGGATGTGGTAAAACTTATCCGGGAGGGTATGTCATCCAAGGAAATTGCCCTGCAACTTGACATTTCACTAAAAACAGTAGAAGTACACAGATATAATATCCTCAAGAAACTTAACCTGAAAAACACCGCAGCACTGGTCAATTTTATTAATGCGCAGGGTTTGTAGATGCAGGGGTGGAAAATGATCATTTTATAAAAGCTACCAAACAGGCGGCCATGGACCTCGCACCCGTTCAGGACAACCAGCAATTGCAAAACCAGAGACACCGGCTGATGATGGAAGAGGCCTCAGACGGCATCTTCGTTATGGACTATGATGGCCGCTATATCGATGTAAACAAGAGCGGCTGTTACCTGCTGGGCTACTCCAGAGAAGAAATACTGGGAATGACAGCGTATGAGATACTGCCTGATGGAGTACCGCCACTGGTAAAGAAAAAAAACGCCGAGTTGCAGGCCGGTCAGGCCCTCATCAGCGAAAGGATGCTCCGGAAAAAAGATGGGAGTTATTTGCTGGTTGAAGTCAGCTACAAGATGCTTCCGGACGGGTATGTGATGGGTATTACAAGAGACATTACCGAAAGAAAAAGAATAGAACAACAACTAAAGGAATCGCAGGACAGCTATGTTTCGCTGGTCAATAACATTGACGGAATAGTATGGGAAGCAGATGCCCGTACATTCCGTTTTAGTTTTGTAAGCCAGCAGGCAGAAAGACTGCTCGGCTATCCGGTACAGCAGTGGATAGATGATGCAGGCTTCTGGGCCAGTCATATTGTGGATGAAGACAGGGACTATGCCGTGAATTACTGTGTTAACTGTACCCGGGAAAAAAAGAATCATGAATTTGAATACCGGATGAGGGCAGCAGACGGTACTGTGGTCTGGCTCAGGGATATTGTGTCTGTTGTGCTTGAAAATAATGAGCCTTTACGTTTGCGGGGTATCATGGTGGATATTACAGAGAAGAAAAAAGCTGAAGAGAAAATAAAAAGGCGTGAAGCACAATTGCTGGCCTCTGTGCAAAACACTCCCAATGTGGCCGTGCAATGGTACAACACAAAAGGGGAGGTACTTTTCTGGAATCATGCATCAGAACTGATGTTTGGATGGCAGGCCAGGGAGGCGATGGGCAAAACACTCGATCAGCTGATCCACACACCCGAGGAGGCGGGAGAGTTTGTAAATACACTGCGCCATATTGACCAGACCGGAGAAAGGGCCGGCCCGGCTGAGTTTCAGTTCCGCCGCAGGGATGGTTCAGCAGGATATTGCATCTCCACCATTTTTAAGATACCCTCGCTGGATGAAGACCCCTATTTTGTTTGTATGGACGTAGATATCACTGAAAGTAAAGTGGCAGCCAAAGCCCTTCAGGAAAGCGAAGAAAAACACAGGGATTTTTATGAAAACAGTATGGACGGAATTATGCTGACCGGCTTGAAAGGGGAAATACTGGCTGCCAACACTGCTGCCTGCACAATTTTTGGCATGACTGAAAAAGAGATTTGTGACGCTGGCCGTTTCGGACTTGTTGATGCAACGGATCCACGTCTTAAACAATTACTGGATGAACGCAGTAAAACCGGAAAAGCAAAAGGAGAGTTGACATTGATCCGGGGAAACGGAGAAAAGTTTGAAGCTGAAATTTCATCAGCTGTATTTACAGACACCCAGGGCGAAATGAGGGCCAGCATGATTATCCGGGATATTACTGAGCGAAAAAAAGCAGAAGAAAAAGTAAGAGAAAGCGAAGAACGTTACAGGGCGCTGGTGGAAAACGCCGTTGAGGCGCTGGTGGTGTTTGATGTTGAAAAAAGACAATTCGTAAGTGTAAGTGAAAGCGCTGTGGGTTTGTTTAAAATGAGCAGGGAAGAGCTATTAAAGATTGGCCCGGTTGAAGTCAGCCCTGAATTTCAGCCGGACGGAAGACGATCCTCTGAATCAGCCATGGGAAAAATTACAAAGGCCATTGAAGGCGAAAAACCGTCTTTTGAATGGACACATTGTGATGCCCGGGGCAATCCGGTACTTTGTGAGGTAAGACTGGTAAGATTACCGGCAGAAGGCCAGATACTGATACGGGGCAGTATTATTGATATCACTGAACGAAAGAAAATTGAAAAAGCTATTGCAACCAGCGAGGAAACCAGGCGGCTGATTATGAACTCAGCGCTTGACGCCATTGTTTGTATTGACAGGCAGGGAATAATAAATGTCTGGACACCCCAGGCAGAAAAGATCTTTGGATGGACAGAACAGGAAGCTTTGGGCAAACCGCTGACGGAAACCATCATACCTGAAAGATACCGGGACAAACACATACAAGGCATACGGCATTACCACGCAACAGGCGAAGGTCCGGCGCTGAACAGGATTATTGAGATATCGGCAGTTAAAAAAAATGGAGAAGAGTTTCCTGTTGAGTTGTCCATCACCCCGGTGAAGCAGGGCGAGACAGAATTTTTCTGCGCCTTCATCCGTGATATTACGGAGAGAAAGGAAGCAGCAGCAAAAATTGTAAAAGAGAAGGAACTCTCTGATACCGCCATTAACAGCCTGCCGGGGATATTTTATATGCTGGATATTGACCGTAAGTTCCTGCGCTGGAATAAAAATTTTGAAACCGTTTCGGGCTACAGTCCGGAAGAGATTGCAGAAATAATACCTGCCTTACTTTTTGCTGAAGAAGACAGGCTGACAGTACGTCAGAAAGTTGGGGAAATATTTGAAAAAGGTTCGGCGGAGCTGGAGGCCCGGTTTCTTACAAAGAAGGGTGAAAAAATACCCTATTTCCTTACCGGGCAGGCCATTACCTATGAAGGCAGGCGCTGTATGCTGGGAACGGGTATTGATATTGCCCTGCTGAAAAAAGTTCAGGAAGATTATAGTCTGGTAGTGAATACGGTTGATGGCATCGTCTGGGAGGCAGATGCCCGGACCTTCCAGTTCAGTTTTGTAAGCATGCAGGCCGAACGGTTGCTTGGTTATCCGGTTGACAGGTGGACAAATGAACCATCCTTCTGGGCCGATCACATTCATCCGGAAGACAGGAGCTGGGCTGTGGAATACTGTGTGACCTGTACAACTGAAATGAAACCACATGAGTTTGAGTACCGTATGATTGCTGAAGACGGGAGAGTGGTATGGTTGCGGGATATTGTTTCGGTAACTGTGGAAAATGGAAAACCGGTCAGGCTCCGCGGCATTATGATTGACATTACAGAGAAAAAGAAAGGCGAAATTGCCCTGAAACAATCGGAAGAAAAACTCCGGCATATTTTATCAAGTACGGCCGATGATTTTTATGTAATTGATAAGGATTACAGGGTGGTGCTGATAAATGCATCTGCAAAAATCAACCTCGAAGTCTTTTGGGATAAAAAGATATCAACCGGGGACAACATACTTGACATAATTCCCCTTCATGTGAGAGAAAGTATCAAAAGGAATTACGACAGGGTGTTTGCCGGCGAAAGAATTGAATACGAGTTTATAAACCGGATAAATGGGGAAATATTCTGGCGATGGGTAAATTATGGGCCTGTCAGGGATGAGCATGGTTTTATCACCGGTGCACATATAACCACTAAAGATATCACTGAGAAAAAGAAGACAGAAGAGGAAGTAATAAAGACCAATGCCCGGTTCCAGGTCATGTCAAAAGCCACCAGCGATATTATTTGGGACTGGGATTTGCAGGATAACAGCCTGTGGTGGAACGACAACTATTATTCAAACCTGGGCTACGAAAAAGAAAAGGAAATTGTTGACATTGAAAACTGGTATAGCCATATTCATCCTGCCGATTTTGACAGGGTGAAAGCAAATATTCTGACTTCACTCGCTGGCAACGATTCAGTGTGGAGAGACGAATACAGGTACCGGAAATCCGACGGAACATATCTTGATATATTGGACAGGGGATACATTATGCGGAATCATGAGAGTAAAGCATATCGTATGATAGGCTCGATGGTGGATATGACCCCCATCTATAATGTACAGAAAAAAGTGGCAGAAAGTGAGAACAGGCTGAGAACGATCCTTGATACAGACCCCGAGTGTATTAAGCTGCTTGATGCTGACTGTATATTGCTTGATATAAACAAGGCCGGGCTTGAAATGATAGAGGGCGATAGCCTGGAAAAGGTGAGGGGGTCGTCTATATTATCAGTGGTGGCGGATGCACAAAAGGAACAGGCGGCGGAGCTTGTCCGGAATACGTTTAAAGGTATGTCTGGCAGGCTTGAATTTGAAATGATCGGTCTGAAGGGGGCCCACAAATGGTGCGAGGTAAATGTCGTTCCTTTCCGCAATGCAGATAGTAAAATTATCAGCGCCCTGGGTGTTACCAGGGATGTAACAGAAAAGAAAAGGGCAGAAATAGAGCTTGTCAGGAACGAGGAAAAGTACCGCACCCTGGTAGAGCAGGCCGTTGATGCCATTGCATTGTATGATGCAACCGGCAGGCTGCTGGATGTAAATACAGGATCGGTCAACCTGCTGGGTTATTCTAAGGAAGAATTAGTGGGCATGTCGATGAAAGAAATATTAACGGAAGAAGAAATCAGGTCCAATCCTGTCAGGTTTGATATACTTGAAGAGGGTATGTCCACCGTAAAGCAGCGCAGGATGAGAAGAAAGGACGGAACGGTGATTGAAACAGAAGTAAGGTCTCAAAAATTGCCCGACGGACGATTCCTTTCAGTGGCCAGGGACCTTACTGAACGCATACAAGCAGAAAGGGAACTGGCAGCCTCTTACGAAGCTATACGGAAACTGACAGGCCATATCCAGGATGTGAGAGAAGAAGAAAGAACCAGTATTGCACGGGAAATTCATGATGAACTGGGGCAACAGCTTACTGTCCTTAAAATGGATATTTCATGGCTGAAGAAAAAAATAAACGGAACAGATGAAACCGTGAAACAAAAGATAAAAGACCTTTTGTCCATGCTTGATGAAACCGTGAAAACAGTACGCAGGATTTCTTCCGAACTTCGTCCAAGCCTGCTTGACGATCTCGGGCTGCTGCCGGCCATGGAATGGCATTTGAAAGAATTTGAACAGCGGTCAGGCTTAAAGACGGTGCTGAAAACTGCGGGGCCCGCCATTGAACTGCCCGATAATATCAAAACCGGGTTGTACCGGATATTTCAGGAATCGCTGACGAATGTGGCCAGGCATGCCGCCGCAAAAAAAGTTGAAGTGGTACTGGAGAACAGTGACGGTGAAATAAGGATGCGCATTGCCGACAATGGTAAGGGGTTTGATAAAACGATGACAGATAATAAGAGAACACTTGGTATTCTTGGTATGAAAGAAAGGACCGCCATGATGGGTGGAACATATGAAATAGAAAGCAAACCGGGAAAAGGGACAACTGTTATTGTAAAAGTAACTGTTCAGGATCAGCCTGTCCGGCAGTAACCATTAACTGATATATGGTTCGTATTTTAATAGCAGATGATCATGCCATCGTACGCAAGGGCCTGAAGCAATTGCTGCTGGAGGAGTACCCCACTGCCGGAATCGGTGAAGCTGAAAATGCGGGACAGCTTATCACAGAAGTACTGGCAAAGGAATGGGATGTGGTTATTTGTGACCTCAGTATGCCCGGCAGGAGCGGCCTGGATGCCCTGCAGCAGATCAGGCAGTCAAGACCGGGTCTGCCGGTGCTGATCATGAGTATGCACCCGGAGGACCAATATGCACTTCGTGTGCTGAAGGCCGGTGCATCGGGTTTTTTGGGAAAAGATTCCATTCATGAGGAACTTATTAAAGCCATACAGACGGTTCTGAAAGGAAGGAAATTCATCACGCCATCAATAGCTGAAAGACTGGCAGAAGTTTTTAATAATGAAGGAGACCGGCCGCTTCATGAATTACTTTCTAACAGGGAATTCGATGTATTCAAACTGCTTGCTTCGGGTAAATCCGTTTCGGAGATCGCTTCCCAGCTTTCCCTCAGCGTTACGACTGTGAGCACCTACCGGGCCCGGATACTGGAGAAAATGCATATGCGCAGCAATGCCGAACTCACCCGGTATGGCATCGAAAAAGGGCTTGCCTGAAAATCATGTAGTAGAAAATCTACTTCTGTTAAGTGTAATTAACTACAACCCGCCGGTCATATTATATCTATTTTGCGAGGAGAATCATTTACCTACTCCGACACCAGTCGCTTCAGTTATTGTCCCCCCTGTGCAAAACTGTAATTTTTTCCTATGATAAGGGTATTAATTGCAGATGACCATGAAATAGTCAGACGTGGTATCCGGCAAATTCTTACGGAAGGATTTTCCTTTGTACACATAGATGAAGCACCCGACTGCACGGAACTGATAGTCAAAGCAACCCGGGAGGAATGGGATATAATCATCTCGGATATTGCTATGCCCGGCGGCGGGGGTGTTGAGGCTCTTCGTCATATAAAAAAAACCCATCCGCTTGTTCCTGTTCTTATACTCAGCACTTACCCCGCAGAGCAATATGCCGTTAAAATGATAAAAGCCGGTGCATCCGGCTATCTGAACAAAGATTCGGCCCCTGAAACCCTCGTTACAGCCATACAAAGAATATTAGACGGTAAGCGGTACATCACCGGACAGGTTGCTGAAGAGCTGGCCGGGCAATTGAATGGAGAAGCCGGCGCCTTGCCGCATCAGTTGCTCAGCGAAAGGGAAATCGGGGTATTCAGATTACTGGCTTCAGGAAAATCCGTGTCAGCTATCGGCAGCGAACTTTCATTGAACCCTACCACGGTGAGTACCTACCGGGCAAGAATATTGGAGAAAACCGGTATGAAAACAAATGCAGATATTATCCGGTACGCTATCGAGAACAATTTGATCTGAACAACGAAATCGTTTGCATGAATGTAGAATTTTATCTACACAAGTTCTTGACAACAGGGGACAGGCTATTAATCGGATGTCCTATTTTTTTTCAGGGCGGGTATCATCACTTTTGCGCCATGAAAACCGCCGGGACAGATAGTAAAAAACTGGTAGTGCTGATAGTGGATGATAATATGCGTTTTGTAGAGCGGATGATTACCTTACTGGATGGTATCACCAGCATACAATACGTAAATGTGGCTAATGAATATCAGGAAGCCTGCCGCTGCATAGCCGATGACAGACCCGATCTTGTACTGCTCGACATTAACCTGCCGGGGAAAAATGGAATTGAAGTACTGAAGAAGGTGAGGGAGACAGACAAAACATGCAGGGTTATTATGCTGACGAACCATGCTGACGAATATTACAGGCAATTATGTGATGAACTGGGGGCTGATTATTTTCTTGATAAATCACATGATTTTAGCAAAGTGCCTGTCATTATCAGTGAGATGATTGCCTGACCTGGACCATAAGTTTAGTGTTAACGGATTTTGAACGTAATAAAGAATTGTGGATTATGGATAATCGCTGGACCGTTTTAAAAAATATTATCAGAGTCAATGGGTACAGACACGGAATGTTTCTTTCACTCATTGACAGCGAGGGGAAGATTATGTCGGCGAATGCCTTCATGCTAAAAACTCTTCATCTGGGCAATCCCCGGAAAGAAACGTATAACATATTAAACCTCCTTCACCCCGAGCACATTGACCCGTTCAGGCAGGCATTGAAAAACTCTCAGAAAAACGGTAGTCATTCTTCAACTGAGTTGTACATGAAAAATGGGTACTATCACCCGGTAAAGTGGAACATTAGTTACATCGGGGAGATAAACGGTCTTCGCGGCGCCACTTTTCTTTGCACAGGTTATAAACTTATTGAGGAAGATCCTTCAGTTCCCAATTCAACCGTTTCAAATTGTGTGGATGTTACCAGAGAGAAAAAACTGTTCAGCGGAGCCCGGGAAAGTGACACCCTGTTCCATTCATTCATGAACCGTACCCCCAACCTTGCCTGGGTGCTTGATGAAAATGCCACACTGCTTTTTGCAAGCAGGTCATGGTACAAATATTTTGGATTATGTGAAGAAACAGCGACAGGTAAAAACATCTTTGAGCTTGTCCCTGCTTCTGTGGCGGAAGGGTTGAACCGAAAGCACCGGCAGGTACTTGAAACCGGCGAAGCGGTTGAGACGGATGAAAAAGTAAAATGGGCAGACGGCTCCAGTTTTGTTTTTCATATTAATATTTTCCCGGTAGAAGGAGCAGATGGTAAAAGAATGGTGGGCGGGCATGCTGTGAACCTGAGTGATAAGCATATCATTCAGAAACAACTGAGGGAAGCAAATGACCGGTTGCTGTTATTGAGCCGCACCACTACCGATGCCATATGGGAATGGGATATGCAAACCGGTAAAATATTCAGAAATGATGCGCTGATGGATATGATCGGCTACCATATCGAAGAGCCAAAAGGATTGTCGTGGTGGTTACGCCGGATCCATCCTGAAGACAGGGAAAGGGTGAGTGAAACAGTGAAAGAAAGTACAGATAAAAATCTGCAGTCATGGCAGCAGGAGTACCGGTTTAAATGTGCGGACGGCATTTATAAGCATATGCGGGACAAAGGCTTTATTGTATATGAGAACGGGCTGCCGGTTAAAATGATTGGATCGCTGCAGGATATATCAGATATCAGGAACCTGGAAAACGAATTGCTGGAAGAAAAGCTGCAGCGGCAAAAGGAGATATCTGAAACAGTTATTCGGGTGCAGGAAAAAGAAAGGACCCGTATCGGGCATGAACTGCATGATAATGTGAATCAGATATTATCCACTACCAAGCTTTTTGTAGATATGCTTACTCCTGTATCGAAAGAGGAAAAGCAAATCAAACAAAAAAGTATCGAATACCTGTTAATGGCAATTGAGGAAATAAGAAAACTGTCCAGAGAACTGGTAACCCCGCAGTTAAAAGAAAAAAAGCTGGTGGAAAACATCCGGCAGCTTATTGATGATATATGCTTATCCAGCAGCATCCGGATCCAGTTTTCATTTGACCACGAAATAGACCTGCTGAGCACCGGTAAAAAGCTGACATTCTTCAGGATTGTGCAGGAGCAACTGAAAAATATTCTCAAATACAGCCAGGCAGAAAAAGTGGACATTAACCTGATGTGCAGGGACGCCCAGGCCATACTGACGATAAAAGACAACGGTGTCGGCTTTGACCTGAAACAACCGGCACGGGGTATCGGTTTGTCGAATATCCATGAAAGGGCACGGTTCTACAATGGCGGGGTAAAAATAGAAACTTCCAAAGGCAAGGGATGTAAACTCGAGATTTCCCTTCCGCTTCATGATATTTAATAGCATTGTCCTGCACATATTTTTATTATTTCGCTTTCGGTTTTAAGAGGATTTACCTAAAACTGATTTTTTCCGGCGCCGCTACTCAATCAAAATTGTGTTTTTCAGTTATTAGTGAGATATATTGCTGACGTGAAAAACCAGCAGGAATTGATTTTCTCTTTCCTGCACAAACCATTATCCTTTGAAAAAGAAGACTGCTTTTCCCGTTAACGGCAATCAATCTGCTGATAGTAACTGCCCTGCCGTTTCAGATACCTGCACCAAAAAAAAGAACCGGTCAGCTGCCTGGCTTTCTGAATGGAAAACGGGACTTGCATATGTCGTTTTTATTGCCAATATCCATAAATATGAGAAACGGAATAGCCAGTAATTTTTCATTTTCAGAGAATAAGGAGAGGACTAACAGGCTTATAAACGGCCTGCGGGTAGGAGTATTGCTGCAAGGGCCCGGCACAGAAATTCTTTACAGTAATAAAGCGGCACTGGGTATGCTTGGATTAACTGAAGACGAACTGAGTGGTCGTTCATCCTTTCATCCGGACTGGAATGTCATCCGGGAAGACGGTTCCCCTTTTCCGGGTCCTGAACATCCGGTCCCTGTTGCCATACGCACCAAAAAAACCGTTGATAATGTGGTAATGGGAGTATTCAGGCCAATAACAAGGGACCGGGTATGGCTGTTGGTAAATGCTGAACCGCTGCTTGACAGTACTGGCAAAGTAAAGGAAGTGATTTGCAGCTTCAGTGATATTACTGAACGTAAAACCGCCGAAGAAAAACTGACCTGGTTGTACCAGAACCTGGAGATGCGGGCATTTGAACTGGCCACATCCAACGCTGACCTGGAGAAATTTGTGTATGCTGCCACCCATGATCTGCAGGAGCCACTCCGGCGTATCGGCAGTTTTGTACAGTTATTAAAAAAGAAATACGAAAAGCAACTGGATGAGCAGGCTTCAGAGTATATCAACTATGCCGTTGAAGGCGCCAACCGGATGAAAAAACTAATACTTGACCTGCTGGAATATTCAAAATTCAGCAGTAGTGGCAAGAACCTGTCAGACACTGACATGAACGATGTACTCAAACAGGTATCCGGTTTACTCTCTAAACGCCTCAGGGATATAAACGGACGCCTCATCGCTCATCCGCTTCCGGTAGTTTTTGCAGACCCTGCACTGATCACCCAGCTTTTTGAAAACCTGGTGGACAATGCACTGAAATACCGGGGAGACAATGCACCAATAATCCAAATTAACTGCAGTGAGAAGAACGATAAGTTCGTATTTAGTGTCAGTGACAATGGTATCGGGATTGATACAGGGTATTCTGAGAAAATATTCAACCTTTTTCAGCGGCTTCACAGCAATGGCGCTTACGAAGGAACCGGCGTGGGCCTGGCCATCTGCAAAAAAATTGTGCAGCTGCATCGCGGCGATATCTGGGTGACATCTGAGCCGGGTAAGGGAAGCACTTTTTATTTCACCATCCCCAAAGAACAAACTGCGGTATATGAAAAACTATAAAAAACAGATACTGCTGTTCCTGTATGTTTCCCTGATCATTGTTATCGGGAGCTTCTCCGTGCTGTTTATCAACTTCCGCAAACAGGTGAAACTGCAGAATGAAGTACTGCGGATCGAGAAAAACCTGATACAGGCTGACTCGCTTACCAATAACCTGCTGCAGATAGAATCGGATAAAAGGGGCTTTCAGCTTACATCTGATGTAAACTACCTGAAAAATTTCTACCGCATCAAAATGAATTGCATCCGGAATATTGCAAGGTTAAGAGGGAATACAAAGGATGAGGAAACTCTTGGCGTTATTTCAGCGGTTGACTCACTCATTAAGTTGCGGGTCGCCAACCTGGACAGCGGTATTATGGTATTCACCACCAGGGGGCCTGTGGCAGCAGTTGAATTCATGCAATTGCAGGGAAAGAAGAATATCAGGGAAATGCTTACACACAGACTTGACTTCATAAAAAGTAATTTTCTGCAACAACTGGAAGCCAATACATCCGGAATAAATAAGAGGACAACACGTAATGTGGGGGGGCTTCTTACACTGGTACTCATTTTCATTTTACTAATGCTGGTGGCTGCCCGCACATTCCGGAGGGCCCAGCAAAAAATTATTCAGAACCACATTAAATTCAAAGAAGCACAACGGATCGCCAGGATTGGCAGCTGGGAGTGGGATGCTGCAACAGACAAATTGAAGTGGAGCCAGGAACAGTTCCGGATATTCGGGCAGGACAGAAAAACATTTGACCTCACCTGCAACGGTTACATGTCACACTTATCAGAGGAAGAACAGAAAAGAACAGGGTCGCTGATAGCAGATGCACTGGAAGGCAAAACATCTTTTGCCATAGAACATGAGATTATTCAGAAAGATGGAACAAAACTGATGGTGTTTGAACAGGGCACAGTACTGTACGATGAAAACGGTAAGGCCACAGGTATGTTCGGCACCACACAGGATATTTCAGAAAGGAAAAAGGCAGAAGCAGAACTGCTGATAGCGCAGAAAAAATTCCAGGCCATTTTTGACAATACGGCTGACGGCATATACCAAAGCACTATTGACGGTAAGTTTATTATGGCAAACCCCTCGATGGCAAATATATTCGGTTACGACTCACCTGAAGAGCTTATCAGTTCGGTAACAGATATCGGTAGCCAGATATATGCCGATCCTGCTGACCGGAAGCGGATGTCTGAAATCATCACCAGCCAGGGACATATTGAAAATTACGAGCTGCGGGTGGTGACAAAACATAAGCAGCATATCTGGGTAAGCGCCAATATCCGGATTGTGAAGGATGACAAAGGAGGTTTTAGTTGTTTTGAAGGTACACTCGAAGATATTTCCGAGCGGAAAAAAGCAGAAGAGCAACTCCTGCATTTATCTAACCGACTGCAACTGGCTATCCGGGCAACTGCCATTGGCATCTGGGATTGGGATATTGTAAACAACACTACCGAGTGGGACGATGAAATGTTCCGCATGTATGATGTGAAACCGGACGAATATCCCAGTATCACAGCAGCATGGGAGGCATCATTGCACCCTGATGACCTGGAGAGGGTGAAAGAAGAACTGACAACTGCCCTGCAGGGTGAGAAAGAGTATGATACCGGGTTCAGGATCATTTGTAAGGATAAGTCGGTACGCTATATCAAAGGGAATGCACTGGTGCTGTATGACCAGGCAGGCAGCCCCGTGCGGATGATTGGTACCAATGGCGACATAACACAACGGAAGAATGCGGAAGAAGAAATATTGCAGCTGAATAAAAACCTGGAGCAGTTCGCCAATATTACTGCACATGACCTGCAGGAACCCATCAGGATGGTAAGCGGTTTCCTCGGTCTGCTGGATAAAAAATATGCTGATATCATAGATGCACAGGGAAAATCATACATAGACCGGGCAAAAGACGGGGCTGACAGGATGAGCATACTGATAAAAGACCTGCTTGAGTTTTCCCGTTCAGGCAATAAAGCAGCGAAGAAAGAACCAGTAGATCTTTCCTCTGTGCTGGAGTTAGTGCATAAGGATATGAGTATTGTGATGCAGGATACTTCTGCCAGCCTGCATGTGGCCGGGGCTATGCCGGTGGTGGTGGGCACACAAAGCGCCTTGTACCGCCTCTTCCTGAACTTGGTAAGCAACGGCATTAAATTCAGAAAAAAAGATACTGCGCCTAAAGTAACTATTTGCATGGAAGAGGATACGGACAGTTGGGTATTTACTGTACAAGACAATGGAATTGGCGTGCCGGAAAAAGACCAGCCCAAACTCTTCCAGGCATTCCAGCGTTTGCACCGGAAAGAAGATTATCCCGGTACCGGGCTGGGCCTTGTTACCTGCAAAAAAATTGTGGAAACCCATGGCGGAAGGATATGGATGACATCTGAATACGGGAAAGGAACCGGCTTTCATTTCACCCTGCCCAAAATGAGGGCATAAACTGAAACTATGGCACAAACAATGACACTAAATGGCAAGACAGTAAATGACAGAAAGAAAGGGAATCAGGGCAATGATGAAGTTGAATTGTTGCGGAATAAACTGGCAGAGATGACGAAGGAAACCAGCCAGTTTACATACATCATCACCCATGACCTGCAGGCGCCGCTGCGCATGATTACCGGCTTTTTAGAGCTGCTGGAAAAGAAGTATGCTGACAAACTGGATGCAGGCGCCAAACAGTATATTGAATATGCAGTGAAGGGATCGGTGAAAATGAAGAACCTGATCTTCGACCTGCTGGAATATTCCCGGCTGAATTCTGCTGTCCATGAATTTGAAAAAGTAAATCTCAATGAAGTGCTGAAGGAAACAAAAGAAAAACTGGCGCCGGTTTTTGAGCAAACATCAGCCACCATTACGGCAGATGCGCTGCCGGTAGTGAGGGCTTCAAAAAAATTAATGGAACAATTACTGAAACACCTGCTGGATAATGCCATTAAGTTCCGGAGAGAGGAAGCGCCGCAAATCAGTATCGGGGCTGCGAAGGAGAGTGATTGCTGGAAGATCAGCATCAGCGATAATGGGACAGGTATTGACCCTGCCTTCTTTGAAAAGATATTCATCATCTTCCGCCGGCTGCAGACAGACGAGGTAAGGTATCCCGGTACGGGGGCAGGACTGACAGTTTGCAAAAAAATAGCTGAATTGCATGGCGGGGTAATAGGAGTGGAGTCAACGCCCGGAACAGGCAGCACCTTTTGGTTTACAATACCTGTGAAATAAAAACCATTTTTTAAAATCAAAAAAATATCACTATGAACGAAGTGCACATTTTACTGGTAGAAGATAATGAAGGGGACATTATCTTAACAACAGAAGCATTTAAAGATATGCAACTGGATAACACCATCTCCGTGGTGAGGGATGGTGAAGAGGCCCTCCGTTTTCTGAAAAAACAGGGCGAGTATACAGATGCAGCCACACCACAGTTAGTGCTGATGGACATCAACCTGCCAGGAATGGACGGCAAACAGTTGCTTGAGATCATCAAAAAGGATGATGAGCTGCGGGATATTCCCGTGGTAATGCTTACCTGTTCGGACAAGGACGCCGACATCAGCGATTGCTACGACAAGCAGGTGAACTGGTACATCACCAAGCCGATTGACTATGACAAATACACAAAAGTGATGCATGAAATAGAGGCATTCTATGTGTCTTTTGTCCCTTATCACCGGGAGGCGAAGTAAACTATCCGGGCCGGAAATGTACAGTAGTATTTAACTAAAACCGATTTTATGAATGAAATACAAATTTTACTGGTGGAAGATAATGAAGGCGATATTTTATTGACATTAGAAGCATTCAAAGAACTGAAAGTAAACAACAGTGTGGCGGTAGTAAAGGATGGGGCCGAAGCCATCGAGTTCCTGAAAAAGGAAGGACAGTATGCCGGCAGTGTAATGCCTCACCTGATACTGCTTGATATCAATATGCCCAGGCTGAACGGCATTGAAGTGCTTGACTTCATTAAAAAAGACGAGAGGCTTAAAAAAATACCGGTGGTAATGCTCACCACCTCCTCTTCAGAGTCTGACATAGCAGAATGCTATGCCAAGTCAGCTAACTGTTTTGTGACCAAGCCGCTGGAGTTTGGAAAATTTCTTGCCGTGATCCAAAGCATTGAGGCGTTTTGGTTCAATGTAGCGCAACTGCCAAAAACTGCGGCATAATATCTTTAGGTATTTCTGCTTACTGGTATCAGTGCTACTACTTACAAAGGGAATTTACCTGTTTCAAAGCAGCTGTTTGGGTATTATTATTACGTTGTATATCATCGGGTGCTGTTCCGGTCAGGCCGGAAATGTATCCACCATCCATTCCTTGTAAAAACCATTAATGAGCAAGCCGTCCCTCAGCAATTACAGCATCTACATCCGGCTGGACGAACAGACAGTACATGATTACTTCAACCAGCATGACCCGGCGCCATTATACAAACGCCAGTTAGATCATGAATTTGAGCAATACATCTACAATTATCTTATTACCTCCAAGCGGGATGCAGTAATTAAATACCAGGTTGTCTGCATGGATTATGCTGATAAACGCTTTGTATCGCCGGTAATGCAGGCAATAAGAAACCATTTTGATCTGAAGAAGAATCTCAAAGAGGAAGAATTCAGAAAATTTAAGAAAAGGACTTTCCGTTTGCTGGCCGCCAGCCTTTTCATTGTGTTGTCCTTCCAGGGGATATTCCCCTATGTGTCAGAACTGCTTGACGGGCGGATGTCCGGGGCATTGCACAATGTGCTCGATGTATTCAGCTGGGTCATTCTTTGGAAGCCCATTGACCGTTTGATCTTTTACTGGAACCCTTTCAAAAAAGATATCCACTTACTGCACCGGCTCGCCACTGCTGAAGTGACCGTACTCGAAAAAACCAAGATCATTGGCAAAGACAAGCAAAAAGCATCTTAGCGTCACTGCTTTACCCGCATTGATCTGCTTTACGGCATTCGCACAGGCAAAAAGCGGAGTGGAGAACTACAACCTGCTGAGCCGGGAAGATAAATACCTGTGGATGCCCATCGTACATTATCAGTCGGCGAAAGGGGTATATGCTGAATTTCGTTACAATTATGAGGACAGCAAAACTTTCTCATTATATGGCGGTAAGACATTTGACATAAAGAAAGGTGCTGACATCAGCCTTACTCCGATGATAGGTTTCTCTGCCGGAAACTTTAAGGGTATTTCTCTGGCAGTCAATACTGAACTGGATTGGAAGAACTGGTACGTCTCATCGCAGATGCAGTACAGTATGTCACTGACAGCAACTGCAACTGATTTTTATTTTTGCTGGTCAGAAGCAGGATATAATATCTCCCCCAACTTGTTTGCAGGATTTGCCTTTCAGCTTACCCGCCAGGATGGGGTGAGTGATTTTCAGCCGGGTTTTCTTGGGGGTGTAAATTTCGGTAATGTGTCGGTGCCTGTGTATTTCTTTAACCCGTTTCGCCCGGGGAATTTCATCATCCTGGGGCTAAATTATGAATACCAGTTAAAGAAAAGGGAAAAGCCTGCTAAGAGCATGTACTTAGCAACAGATAAATAATATCACAAATGCCCGATAAAAAATGAACAAAAGCTATAATTAGTCAGATAAAAAAATGTTCTTGTATCATTAGAATTCATATACCCAAAACCCAAGCCATGAAGAACCTGTTCGTTGCCGTACTGATTTTTTGCGCCTTGTCTGCAGGAGCCCAGGTGAAGATCGGCGACAATCCCAACACCATCAATGCGAATTCGCTGCTGGAGATGGAAAGCACCAATAAGGGCTTTCTGGCCCCCCGTGTAACGCTGACAAGTGTAACGTCCGTATCACCATTATCCGGTACAGTGCCTGCCGGTATGCTGGTGTATAATTCTGCCGGTTCGCTTACCTACGGTTATTATTACTGGGACGGCAGCGAATGGAAAAAGCTGGATAACGGGAACGATAACCTCATTTCAAAATCAGCTGATGCAACACTGCTGAAGTCAGAAACGATTGTGCTGGGTAGCAATGATATTGTTTTGACACTGCCCACCGTCACCTCTTCTGACAACGGGCTCTCCATTTCCGTAAAAAATACAGGCACATATACAGACCTGGTAACGGTGAAAGGAAATGGTTCTGCAACAATTGACGGGCGGGATTCTTCAAATCTTACCAGGCATGTGGGGCAAACATTTATAGCTTCCGGCGGTAACTGGGTGATAAAAAATAAAC
>JBQTHS010000139.1:0-8804 GCA_052389635.1 Bacteroidota bacterium
ATTGTTTTGACATGTCCTCCCATCACAATTCCCGTTTCAAACCTGCTGAAGTGATGATAAAAGAGGGGAAGGCAATACTTATCCGCAGACGGGATGCAATGGAAGATTTATTGCGTAACCAGGTGCATTAATTACTCTGCCCTTTTAACTGTAATTGTTACATTTGTTTTTGAAGTAACCGGTAATGTTCCAAACGAGGATTCAGTATTACCCGTTGATTCAGTTGTTTCCGTTTTTTCTTTCAGAATTCCGGTAGCCCTGTCCAGAATTATTTTTCCGGTTGATTTATTGTTCATCGTGGTGGTGGTTTCATTGCCCATCATTTCTGCTTTGGTGACAGTTATTGAAGTGGCAGCAAAATCAACCAGAATAGTGCTGTCATTAATGTCAGTGATCTTGTATGCGGCATCAAACTTCCCGTTTTCATTGGTATAAGATTCTGTCCAGGGTTCATCTTTACCCGTTTCTGTTTCCGGCAATATTTTAAAAAAACTTCCCGTACCTTTTCGGGGTGGATGCACAATGTTAAAAACATCTTTCATCATGCTGCTGATGATGGCCATACGGGGGTCGGCGACGCTCAGTTCTATTTTCTCCGGCAGGACCAGCATGGTTTTTCCGGCCGGGTCAATCACCATATCGTATTTCTTCTCCAGCAACTCCTTTACCGGTTTTCCAAAAGTGCCGTTCAGGTCTTTTTCATCATTGGAATCAAAATTTTTTTTCTGCCCCATGCCGTCAAATGAAAAACGGATGCGCTGCACCGAATGGTTCAGGGTGCTGTTATCATCAGTGGTATTGGTCACTTTGTACGAGTGATTGCCCGTGGCATCCACAGTAAAATCAATCGCCTGGCCCATGGCCTGCTGGGCAATACTGGTTTTTAACTGCAGTGATATTTCAAGCACCTGGCCCTGTTCAAATTGCAGCCGGCTGTTTATTTTTTGTGTAAATGCAGCGACGGAGAGCAATGAAAAAGCAGAAGAAAAAAGGATTAGCTTCATGTAAAGGTGATAATATTCAAAGGTGACGATTCTTGCGTACAATCGTTGCGGAAAGGGGAAAAATAATTGTTATACGATGCCACCTCAAGCGCCCCGAATTCATCTGAACTTCCTTACTTTTAATTAACATTTAAAGCTAAAACTGTTTGCAATGCCAATACGGATGACAGACGACCCCATTGATCCCAATCAGCAGGATGATGACGGTGGTGGTGGAAGAAGGCGACCCACTTTCCCCGGCGGAGGCGGAGGTGGCGGGCTGATGTCGCTGCTGCCCATGCTGCTGGGGCTATTCAAAGGAAAGGGGATAATCTTTTTGCTGGTAATAGCCGCCGCCGCATACTTTTTCCTGTTCAGGGGTGGCGGTTGCAATGTGGCGGAGGCCGTGAAAAAATTTTCTGACAGCGGCTACAATTTTGACAAGAAAGAATTTGATAAAGCTTCGGTATATGAGGGACTGGAGGATGATGCCACTATGAATCCCTTGCCCGAAGCGGTGTCGCTGCTGCGTTTTGCGCCTGACAGGGGCAACCAGGGCCAGCAGGGCAGTTGTGTGGCGTGGAGTTGTGCTTACAGCGCACAGACGATCCTTACTGCGGCAGCCACCGGCGCCGATCCCAACCAGATTGTCTTCAGCCCGTCTTATTTATACAACCAGATAAAATTAGAAGGATGCCAGGGCTCGTACCTGCAAAGGGCTATGGAAGCGATGCGGGCTAATGGAGGTGTGCCGCTCAGCCGGTATCCTTACGATGACCAGGATTGCGAAAGCATTCCCGGCGAATCTGCCAAACAGGTGGGAAGGGAGAATGTGATACATGGGTTTACCCGCATCACCAACGGTGATAATATCAATGAGATAAGTGTAAGGGGTATTAAAGAACACCTCGCCGGCAATGCACCCGTTGCCATCGGTATGATGGTGGGCCAGAGTTTTATGCAGGATATGATGGGACAGGAACTCTGGCAACCAGGCGGCATGGATGAATCGCAAATGGGAATGGGCGGCCATGCCATGAGTGTGATTGGCTATGATGACCGGAAATTTGGCGGCGCTTTTCAAATTATGAACAGTTGGGGCCCTGAATGGGGAAAGAACGGGGTGGCCTGGGTGAAATACGGAGATTTTAAAAATTATGTGAGAGAAGCCTATGGCATTGACCCTTTGCCCAAAAGAAGCAATGTGGCCAATATCCCGCTGGAATGCAACATTGGCCTCGTGGATAATAACGGCGGGAAAAACATTCCGCTTCAGGTGGTGGGCGGCAGCAATATGTTCCAGACGGTTTCTCCTATTGCAGTAGGTGCCCGTTTTAAAATGTCCATCAAAAATGCCACGGAGTGTTACATCTATGTTTTTGGAAAGGATACCAATAATACCAGCTATGTATTATTCCCTTACCTGAAACCGGGAGAAACCACCTCCAAACATTCGCCGTATTGTGGCATTACCGGTTACCGTTTGTTTCCCAAAGCGCAGTCGTTTGAAGCGGACAACGCCGGAAACAAAGACGAGATAGCCATTGTGGTAAGCAAGGATGAGCTGGACTACAACGCACTGAATACCGCCATCAGCCGCAGCACCCGGCCTGATTATCATAGCAGGGTGAATGAAGCCCTGCAAAGCATTATGATCCGTTCTGCAAGGTTCAGTAGCGGCAATGACGGAACGATCTATTTTAAAGTGGATGCCGACAGTAACAAAGCAGTAGCCTGCGTGGTGGCGATTGATAAACGATAACAGCTGATTACGCCGATTAAAATGAGAGTAATGAAAAGAACAATTTTGCTGATGACAGTTTTCCTGGGCAGCTTATCTGCTTTTCCACAGGACATGAAGAAGTTCAATCTGTACAAACCGGATGAGAATGCAGAAGCAGCAATAGCTGCGGCAGTAAAAGAAGCAAAAGAAAAGAACAAAAATGTTTTTGTGCAGGTGGGAGGCAACTGGTGCATCTGGTGTGCCCGGTTCAATGATTTTATTACCAAGGACCTTTCCATTGATTCGCTGATTCAGCAGAACTATGTGATGTATCACCTGAACTACAGCAAAGAAAATTACAACCTGGCCCTGATGAATAAATACGGTTTTCCGCAACGCTTTGGCTTTCCTGTTTTTTTGGTTCTGGATGGAGAAGGCAACCTGCTGCATACTCAGAATTCGGAATACCTCGAAGAAGGAAAAGGATATGATAAAAGAAGAGTGACTGAATTCTTCAGCAATTGGTCGCTCAAAGCATTAAACCCTGCCAATTACAAGGAGCAATAATGAACCCCAACACCGGCGCATTTATAAAGCAGATGAAGCATCCTGTCAAATTCAGGATGTTTCTGTTTGCCAAATTACCGGCTGCATACTTTGCCGGGGTGAGGGTAAGGGAAGTGGACGACAAAAAATGCCGGGTCACCGTGCCCTACAAATGGCTTTCGCAAAACCCGTTTCGTTCCACTTATTTTGCCTGCCTCAGTATGGCAGCTGAGCTGAGTACCGGCGCACTGGCGATGGCGCATTTGTATAAAATCAACCCGCCTGTTTCCATGCTGGTGGTAAAAGTAGAATCTGAATACTATAAAAAGGCAACAGGCCGCACCAGCTTTTTTTGTGAAGACGGAGAACTGTTTCAAAAAGCGATTGAAGAAACTATCACCACCGGAGAAGCAAAAACAGTAAGCGCAAAATCAATTGGTACCAATAAAGAAGGAGAGGTGGTGGCGGAATTTTATATTACATGGTCCTTTAAAGCTAAGAGCAAAAAAAAATTTTCTAATCAATAAAAAATCTCCTGGGAGGAACGGCCAAGTTCTCCTTCAGGGGGCGGAGGGGGTATGAAGATAGCATTTCATGGAGCAGCCAGAACAGTAACTGGCTCCAAACATTTACTGACACTGAAGAACGGAAAAAAGATTTTACTGGATTGCGGGATGTTCCAGGGCCTGGGCAAGGAAACCGACCTGCTCAACCGCACATTTGGTTTTGATCCGAAAGAAGTGGATGTACTGGTGCTTTCCCATGCCCACATAGACCACAGCGGGCTGATACCAAGATTGGTTGCCGAGGGGTTTGCCGGAAAAATTTTCTGCACACCGGCCACCAAAGACCTGGCAACTGTTCTGCTGAAAGATTCTGCAGAAATTCAGGAAGACGATATCAGGTATAAAAACAAACGCCGCGCCGCTGAAGGAATGCCTTACCTCAGGCCGCTTTATACAACAGAAGATGCGGAAAAGGCCACAGAACATTTTATTGAGAAGGGTTATAACGAATGGTTCGGTATAATTGATAGTGTGCAGGCCATGTACACGGATGCCGGCCATATCATCGGCAGCGCTGCAGTACATTTGAAAATTCAGGAAAGCGGAAAAGAAACCCGTATCACCTTCAGCGGCGATGTGGGCAGGTACAGGGATGTGATCCTTAAATCGCCGGAAAACTTTCAGCAGGCGGATTATATTATCCTGGAATCCACCTATGGCAACAGCCTGCATGATAATAATATGACCACCCCCGATATGCTGCTGCGCTGGATAGAAAAAGCATGTTTGCAGAAAAAAGGAAAACTCATCATGCCCGCCTTCAGTGTGGGCCGCACACAGGAACTGCTGTATGCACTGAACCAGCTGGAACTGGAGAACCGTCTGCCGGAGATTGACTATTATGTGGACAGCCCGCTGAGTGTGGAAGCCACCGAGATTATAAAGCGACACCCGGAGTATTTCAACAAGACCATCCAGCGCATCATGAAAACAGACCAGGATCCTTTTTCTTTTAAAGGGCTGAAGTATGTAAAGACCGTGGAGCAATCCAAGCAGCTCAATTTTATGAATGGCCCGATGGCCATCATTTCTGCCAGCGGTATGGCCGATGCAGGCAGGGTGAAACATCATATCAGCAATAATATTGAGAACAGCCGTAACACTATTTTATTTACCGGCTACTGCGAACCCCGCTCGCTGGGCGGCAGACTGATGTCCGGAGATAAAGAAGTCAGCATTTATGGCGTACAGCATGAAGTGCATGCTGAGATAGGGGCCATCCGCAGCATGAGTGCTCATGGCGATTATGAAGACCTGAGCCAGTGGCTGGCCTGCCAGGAACCGGGGCAGGTAAAAAAACTATTCCTTGTTCACGGCGAATATGAGGTGCAGCAGGATTTCAGGGCAAAGCTGATCAAAAAAGGTTTTGCCGATGTGGAAATACCTGACCAGCACTATGAAACCGGGCTCACCTGACCACCGGCTGACGATACCTTTAAATAATAACCTGACTTTCACAAGTCCTTAGGAAACCCGGCACCATTTTTTTCGTTATTGTATTGTATCCCCAACTGTTTACTCCACAACCTCCTTTGCTTCTGAGAAATATTCAATTTCTTAACATTAAAAAAAGGAGATATTATGAAGAAGACCTTCGGCCTGTGGAGTTTAGTTTCCGCTTTCGTCTTCTTGCTTGCAAGTTGCGCTTCCACGGCCCACATTGAAAAAGACGATTCATTTGATTTCCGTGACTACAAAACCTTTGCCTGGGTGGATAAAGACGGCGAAGGCCGGAATGACCATAACCGCAGCAACGATCTGACCGAGGAAAAGATCAGGGCGGCTGTAAATGCCGAACTGAAAAAATCAGCCGGATGGAAAGAAGTGAAGAACAGGCCCGACATGCTGCTGAGTTATGATGTGCTGGTGGAAAAAACAGTGAAGGAAAGCAATAATCCTGTTTATTCCCGGCCTTACTCAAGACTGGTGTATAATCCCTACACCCGCCGCTATACCACTATTTATTATCCTTCTCAGTTTATAGGATATGAGAGAGATGAAAAAGCGGTAAAGGAAGGCACGGTGACCATCACCATGATTGATGCCAGGGCCGACAAAACCGTATGGCAGGGATGGACGACCGATGAAGTGAACAGCAGGAACCTGACCACCCGGGAGATTCAGTTTGCAGTCCGTTCCATCTTCAGAAAATTTGATGTGGCAAAAAACTAATTAAAGTTATAACTAAGGACGGTTTCGGATTAGGCCCCGTCCCGCCTCTGGCGGCGACGGGGTTTTTATTACAAAAAAGCTCCAAAAAGGAGCTTAGAATGTACCCCCCAGCAGACACCTATCGAACACGCCGCCGCATTTTTCAACCTAATCAATAACATCAAAACTGCCTGATTCACCCTATGGATATCCCCGCCCACTTTCAGTCACTGCAGCAGGATGCCATCCTTTGGAAAGCCCAATATGTATACAGCCGGGCCAAGGGGCCCGATGAAAGAGCCGCCGCCATCGAGGCGCTAGCCGCTATGGTGCTCGCATTGCCCGGCGCTACCAGGCAGGCCACCTATGTACAGGAAATAGAGGCCACTGTAAAGCTTAAAAAAAACATGCTGGCAAAGGCGATCGAGGCCGCCCAGAAGCAAAGAGGCCTGCAGCAGAAGAGGCGGCAGCAAACGATAGGTATGGAGGAGAATGAAGAAGGCGGCATACCGGCAGAGGAGGAAAGTAAACTCCCTACGTGGATCAGCCGGGATGATGAAGACCATTGGCGCCGCCACGGTTACTTCCCCTGCAATAAGCAGGTAAACGACCGCAAGAAGGTGGGCTATTATAGCATCAGCACCCGGCAAACGGAGGCCGGACCTATATACAATACAAACGAGATCACCAATTTCATTATGACACCCGTCATGCATGTGTACAAAGGTGATGAAAGCCGGCATATCGTGGAGATCTGTAACGGATTTGTAACCGCTGTAAAGGAGGTACAGAGCAAGATCATACCCAGCCGGGAGCAGTTCCAGGCCGCGGCCGTTACAGAAGGCAGCTTCGCCATCTTCGGAAGCAACCTGCAGTGGCTGCGCATAGCAAGCGATATGCTGCATAAGTTTCCGCGATGCATTGAACTGGAAGATCTGGGGTACCATCCGGCTGGCTTCTTTGCCTATAGCGATCATATCTATGTCCCCGGCACAGGTCGGGTGGAAGTGGATAAGTATGGCATTTTTGAGGCACCCACCGGCAAAACTGGTAAGTATTTATTGCCGCAGCAAAGCGAAGCATACATGGCGTTGCAGGGTACAGGAAGCGACCCTTTTGAAAATGACCGTGTGCTTACCTGGAAGCAAAGCCCCGTTACATTCCAGCGCTGGTGTGAAATGGTGCACCGCGTATTTAATATGCAGGGTACTGTTGGTATAGCCTTTTGCATCTTCACGCTGTTCAGGGATATTGTGGCAAAGGTCACCGGTACAAGCCCGCACCTTTATCTATTTGGGCCCCCACAAAGCGGCAAATCGGTACTGGCAGAAATGATATACAGCCTGTTCTATGTGAACAGAAACTTCTTTATTGCTTACGAAGGAACGGTGCCGGCGTTCTATACCTATCTCACCAGGTTCATTAATTGCCCGGCCGTGATCAATGAAGTGGATGCCAACACCACTGACCCGGACAGGCTGCAGGCGTTCAAAGGCGCTTTTGACCTGGAAGGCCGGGAAAAAATGAACATCGCTCAAAAGGCAAATAAGCGCAGCACCACCATTCAGCGGATCAACAGCAGCCTGATACTGGTTGGCCAGCACATTGTAACCAATGATGATAATGCATTGCTGACCCGTAGCATCATTGAGGATTTCCTGCCAAACGATAACCGAACACGGGAAGATATTAATGCATTCGATGAATTGAAACAGCTGGGAAAATCGGGCATCACTTCACTGCTTACAGAACTATTGAGCATGCGCCCCTACTTCGAAGCGAACTTCCGGCAGCAATACCTGGAACAGGTCGGTGAGTGGATGAATGAAACCAGCCGTAAGGGTAAACCACTTACCCAGCGCATCATGCAAAACTATGCGATAGTAAGCACCTGTTATAAAATGCTGTGCCAGCATTATACGGCGCTGCCGGTTCCGGCCGGAAAGTTTAAAAATTATTGCCTGCAAAAAGCAACGCAGTGGAGCCAGTTTGTAAGCAGCAGCGATACCCTTAGTGAATTTTGGCGGTACCTGGCTTTCCTGTATGAAAGCGGCCAGGTGCTGGATGGTTGGGATATAGTGGTGGAAACATGCACCGAACTGGAAACCCGGGAAGGTGTGCGCCATCAGTGGGATGCGGGTGAACTGGTCCTGTATATCCGGTTGAACAATGTGCATAAGGTGTACCAGGCAGAACACCGGAAGCGGACGGCGAAGGATGGTATTAGTATGGAAAACCTGTTGCATTATTTCAAGAGCAAAAAATATTTCATCGGGCCGATAAAAAGTAAAAGGTTTAAACGGTTCCAGCAGGATTACATAGAACAGAAGTTAAGTGTGCTGACCGACCAGGTGTGTGTGCGAAAGGATTTACAGCAGCAGGAAGCTAATCTCAGCTGACATGCATTCATTTATAGCGATATCGCAAAACAGATCGATGGTTTTCACCTGGGTATCACAAAGCAGGATCATGAGGTAAAGCAGGACCCGGCGCAGGTAATATTAGGTTTTGGACAAAAAACAAATAACTGGACACCGAATGAAAAATGGGACAATTAAGCTGCCAACAGATGCCAACAATAATAAAGTAATAAAAATCAGTTAATTAACCTTTAAAATACTGTTGGCAGCCTTTTAATTTGTTGGCACACCCCCCTTTTTTGTTGGCACGTTGGCACGTTGGCAGTAAAAAAATGGTAGGCAATTCGGGGAAAACATATTTTTTTTTCAGTATTGGAACAAATTATTAAAACAATTCACCATGCCAGAAATCTCCTATTTCGCCGCCCCTTCGGTAAAACACCTACTAGGTCCAAAAACCTACGGGGTGCAAATG
>JBQTHS010000140.1:0-17157 GCA_052389635.1 Bacteroidota bacterium
CCCGGTGTTGCGCATAAAAGTGTATTCGAATCCCACCCAGGAACCGGCCAACAACTGGGGCGTATAACCAATGAACCAGGCATCGGCGTTATAATCCGTGGTACCAGTCTTACCACCCATTTCGTCAGCGCCTACCCTTGACCTCAATCCCCGGGCAGTCCCTTTATCCACGGTTCCCTGCATCATGCGGCACATGGTATAAGCAGTCACTTCACTGACGACCTCTTTACGATTTGCACTATAATCAAATCTTTTGATCACATTTCCGTTCCGGTCCTCGATACGGCTGATGGAATAGGGTTTGGTGGAAAAACCCCGGCCGGCAAAAAGGGAATAACCCCAAAGCATTTCATACATGGAAAGATCGCAGGTGCCCAAGGCAATGGAGGGAAATGGTTTTACCTCGGTGGGAATATTGATGCGATGCAGAAAATCTGCAAATTGTCTTGGCCCCACCTGCTTCATGATATAGGCCGTAGCACAGTTTTTTGAAAAGGCCAGGGCATTGGCCATGCTCATGATTCCCCCGCCGCACCTTCTTCCGGATGGAACCCATGTGTTGCCTCCAAAATTCTGTGCTACATTCTCACATTCTGTTTCGGGGGTAAAGCCCCTTTCTTCCATGGCCTGTGTATAAAGAAAAGGCTTGATGGTGGAGCCCACCTGTCTTTTTGTTTTGAGATTGACATGGTCGTTTTTGTATGTTTTGAAATTGATGCCGCCCACCCAGGCCCTTACTTCACCTGTGACGGGATCCATAGCCATGAAACCTGCCTGCTCCATTTGCAAAGAGTATTTGATAGAATCCATGGGTGTCATCACGGTGTCTTTTTCCCTTCTGCTGTTCCAGGCAAATACCTTCATCGGTACTTTTACATCAAAACTGGCCCTGATCTCCTTATCACTTAACCCGTCTTCCTCCCCGTTTTTCCAACGGTCAGATTCTTTGGCGGCTTTTTCCAGAATCTTTTCATGTTTCTTCCAGATAGAACCATTTTTAAAATCGAAACGGGTATCGATCCCTTTCTGCAGGACCGTCATATGCTGGGCCATTCCTTCTTCGGCATATTCCTGCATCTGGGTATTGATGGTAGTATAGATCTTTAAACCATCATCATAGATATTATAAGACTTGCCATTCGGTTTTTTGATTTCCAGCAGCGCTTCTTTTATTTCTGTTTTAAGCACCTCCCTGAAATAGGGGGCATAGCCGGTGTTCTCGTCCAGTTTTCTGTAATTGAGTTTGATGTGCAGCGCCTTCAGTCTTGCCGCTTCCGCAGATGTTATCTTGCCGTTCACTTCCATTTGCCCGATCACCACATTGCGCCTTTCAAGCGCTGCTTTTGGATTGCGGACGGGGTTGTAAATACTGTTGCCTTTGAGCATACCCACCAGCAGGGCTGATTCTTCCACATTCAGCCGGTCAGGCTCTTTCTGAAAAAAAGTTCTGGCGGCATTGCGAATACCATAAATATTATTGCCAAAGGGAACGGCATTAAGGTACAGGGTAATGATTTCTTCCTTGGTAAAGTTCTTCTCCAGTTTGATAGCGATGATCCATTCCTTCAGCTTCTCAATTACTCTCCATGCTTTGTTGCTGCTTCCCTGGTCCAGTAATGCTTTAGCAAGCTGTTGCGTTATCGTACTGCCGCCCCCCTGGCCGCCGGCTGTAATGACGGCCCTGATGGTGGACTTGCCATCAATACCGCTGTGTTTGTAAAACCGTTCATCTTCGGTAGCTACCAGCGCATCAATCACATGCCGGGATATATCCCTGTACTTTACATTGCTGCGGTTGCCCCTCTCGGTATAGTATTTCCCCATCAGGGTGCCGTCTTCGGCATACACTTCCGATGCCTGCAGTATGGAAGGGTTTTCCAGTTCCGCCAATGAAGGCATTTTGCCAAATACACCGAAATTAGCCAGTAGTATCAGGATGATAAAAGCGGCAAAGCCTCCAAAAAAAATGCGCCAGAAAATACGAACTGCTTTTTTCATATAAGGTTATTGGTTGAGGTGCGCAGTCATTACATACAGCCACCGAAATTAAGAAAAAGCTGCAGGGAGGAGGTGGGTGGCTGATTAATTTTTTCCCAAAATCCCTTTCCAATCCAGAGCTTGTCGAAGGATAGAGAGGGCATGCCCGACGATAAATGTCTGGCTCCGGCTGGAGTGTCGGAGGTGGGGTTAAAACTTGCCCGGCCAGTACTGGTTCAGGAAAGCTTTATAAGTATCCACGTCTAAATTGGTTTTCAGCAGGCTGAAGTTGCTGTCTGTCATGATCACAAAACTGTATTTACCGCCTTTCAGCCAGGGGATGATTTCCGTTGCGGTCCTGGGGCGGGTGGCATCCAGATATTTTACTGCGTCTGCGGCATTGGCAAAAGGTGCTATCATCAGCAGGCGGTTATCGGTATCCAGCTGTACAAGATCAACGGAATACTGGATATTGTAATACGTATCCCTGTTATGCCGGATAAAAGCATTCTTTGCTTCATTCACAAACACAGGGTCCACCTTATTGAGCACCAGCACCACGTAATGCTGCTCATTGGCATTATAGCTGTAAGGGGTATTTGTTTTTGTAACCACTGAATCTTTTACCGGTTTCGGCGGGTTGGTTACCACTACCGGCGGCGGCCTGTATGCAGTGGTATCTGTTGAGGGTTTGTATATCCCGGGTACACCGGTCATTCCCGCGGTGGAATCAGTGGCACGGGTCACCACCAGGTTTCTTAACTCTTCCTCTATCTGCGCCCTTCTGCCCATCACATCAATCATTGTTTGCGCCTTTACTGCCAGTGCTGTGCCTGCGAACTGTGTAATAATATCATTTAGTACACTGATGGCCGTACTGTCATTCCGCTGTTTGATATGGTACACGGCTTCGATGTACAACAACTGCGGCGTCCAGTAGTGCCTGCCATATTTGGCGTCGGCCGCTTTTTTTTGTGTGAGGGCCTCCTCAAATTTTCCTTCGATGAACAGGTCGTAAATGTGGTCGTATGTTTTGGTGGCCACTTCTTTTTCCGTAAGCAACGGGTTCTTGCCTGTTTCAACGATTGTGGTGAGATTGCTGGATGCATATTTCTCACTCATCAGTTTTTTGATGGCGGCAGCTTTGACTGTTTCCCCGTTCTTGTTATAACAGTAATACAAATTAAACAGCACTTCATCCATCGGCTGGAAAGCGGTAAAGCGGCCCCGGAGCTGCTCTAATGTTTCTGTACCCAACGGGCAGTCCTCCATTTCCTGGATATAGGCTTTGCCTAAAGCAAACAGCGCCTGCTGCAGTGAGTCGTTTGACTGTTTCAGTTGTGCATCGGTAAGTGGCAGGTTGGCATAGAGGGCATCATAAGTGAGTTCGTTACTGCCTCCGGTTAAATTACCTCCCTGCTGGGTTGGGTTGCCGCCCTGGCCGGCCGGGTTTCCTGCCATACCTATGATGGCAGCGCTGCGGCGCCAGTTGTCAATATTCGGCCGGTTGCCCCATTTGGCTTTGAATTCGTTTTGCCCCCTGGTGCGGGATGCGGCATTATAAAAATACCATTCACCTTTTGGCTGATTGGTGGGGAAGAGGCTGTTATTGTTTGCAGCGGGGTTGGCAAAAGGGGATGCGGCAGGGCCTTCATCTTTCAACCCTTGCTGTTTACGCAGCGTCTTCACCAATTGTTTTACAAAATCTTTCCTCAGGTCTTCCGGCATAGCCGCAATACGCTGGAGGCTGTCCTGCCGGTAAATGATCTCTGCATTGGTGGCGATAACAGCCAGCGATTTCTTGAGGTCAGTGATGGCATTGGGGTCATTAATAGCCGGGTCAGATATGTTCACACTGTCATAATAATTATAAGCCTGCCGGTATTGTTTTTTGGCCAGGGATAATTCCGCCAGCTGGATAAAGGCTTTATTCCGTTGCGAGGGGTCGCTGCCACTGAACCTGGTGCTTTTCTGCAGCAGAACCATGGCTTCATCTACTTTGTTTGCTTCCAGCAGCATTTGTGCCGCCATGTAGTAGATGATGTCCTGGTAATCGGCGTATTTATCCCGTTTGGCCATCTTCACTAGTTCGGCTGCATTTTTTTCAATGCTTTTCTCACCACCGTCTTTATCAGAACGGATGGTGGCGAGCCTGGCATATATCTCCAGTATCAGGTCGGTGGTATGGCTGATCACTTTGCCATAATATTTTTCTGCTTCTTTGTGATTGCCGCCGAGTTCAAACAACTGGGCAGCGAGATATTCCCACCGGGCTTTTTCCTGCAGGTTGGTGGCATTGCTGAGCGCCTGTGTCAGGTGCACAGCGGCGCTGTCCCACATGTTCTGTTTATAAAACCAGTAAGCCTGCACTTCATGCAGGTCGTTTTGTAATCTTTTGGGAAAGACCGGGTCATCTCTCAGGGTTACAATAAGGCTGGCCGCTTCGGCAAACTGGTCCTGTGCCAGGAAATTTCTTATCTGCCAGATGAATGCATCGTTGCGGCTGGGTGGCTCCGATAATAATTTTTTGGGTAAACTTTTTTTCTCTTTGGTGGCAATGCTCAGCGCCGAGTTGCCGTCCCTGCCGCTGCCGATAGCAAGGTAGTAGCCGTCTTTTTCTTTTGGCGCAAAGGCATAGTTGATGAACTGGAACATCAGGTAGGCCGAATCAAATTTCTTTTGCAGGTAAAATGAAGCGCCCCATAGCAGGTAAAGATTGTCAATCCAGTCGCCACGCAGGTCATGCAGGGCGACGCCGGTGGAAGATTTGTAGGTGATGGAATCCAATTGTATTGAGTCCCCGGCGGTAACATCCAGTGTATAATTGTAAAAGGGCAGGAGCCTGGAGTAATCGTCCCTGAAAGCTTCCTTGGCCCTTTCCAGTACTTCATTCAGTTTATTATTGGCATTGAAATAGTAATTGAAATGGGTGACGGTGTTCTGGATGAAGCGTTTGGGCAGGCCAAACTTACCCTGGTCCGATTTTTCGGAGCGCAGCACCCTTTCATCGTATTCTTTTGGTTTTTTGATGTCGAAAGCAAAGCCCAGCTGTCCCTGGCAGGGGAAGCTGATTCCGATAGCTACCGGGAGACAGAGGATAAGGTAAACCGAAGCAGTTACCGTATTTCGGAGGGCTCGCATTTTCCGTCGCAATCTAAAAGCTTATTAACTGAATTTCAAATAATTTAGTATAAAAGTAGGGCAATTTTTCTTAGGGTTTTATACAGGCGGAAACTGGCAAAAGCAATACTCATTGCTTACCTTTAATTCCTTAAACATTGGTTATGGTAAAATTAGATGCAGGCTCCACCCTGCAGCGGCTGCGCAACCGCTACCGGCTGGTGGTGATGAATGACGACACATATGAAGAAGTGGTGACCTTTAAACTCTCCCGGCTCAGTGTGTATATCATGTTGAGCACAATTTTTGTTGTACTGGTGGGGTTAACAGTGGCCCTCATCGTTTTCACACCTTTAAAGTATTATATTCCGGGTTCCGGCACCGATTACAAATCCGTAACGGAGCTGAAACAGCTGAAATACCGGGTGGATGAACTGGAAAAACAGAATGCCCATAATGTTCAATATATTGATGGCATCAAAAAAGCATTGAGCGGGGGCGGAACAGTGAAATTAGACACTGTGAAACTGAATGTGCCGCCTGCGGAGATCTCGAACGATTAATAACAAACCTATGTTTAACGCCAAAAACAAAACCGACATGACCAATCAAACACCCGCCGGCAACGGCACCACCCTCATCAGCGCAGGCACCAAACTGAAAGGAGATATCAGCAGCAACGGGGATTTGCGGATTGACGGAACCATCATCGGCAATATCCAGAGCTCGGCCAAGATCATCATCGGGGCCAGCGGTGTGGTGGAAGGCGATATTTCCGGCAACCAGGCCGATATTGTAGGCAAGGTATCCGGTAATATCAAAGCAAAAGAGATACTCCAGTTGCGGGGAGAATCTGTGGTGACCGGGAATCTGTATGCCGGCAAACTGCAGGTGGAGCCTTCGGCCACCTTCAACGGACAGTGCCACATGGGCGCCAACGTTGTGGAGATGAATAATAATGAACAGCAAACCGCCGCCAGATAGTAATAAGCGTTTCCTGATACGCTATTCCGCACTTGGCTCACAGTTGCTGGCAGCCATCGCCATTGGTGTATTTGCCGGGCTGAAAGCAGACAAATGGCTGCATACATCCCCGTTGTTTGCCTGCGCATTACCTTTGCTCATCCTGTCGCTGATGTTTTACAAGCTGTACAGGGAAACCAGCAAGAACAAGACCAATGACTAAGAACCCGCTGCAACACTTGAGGCCCCTCCTCTTCATTTTTGTTTTTATCACCGCCTTCTGTATTACCGGGAAGAACTGGCTCGCAAAGCAGGGTATTCAGCAGGATGTAGTGCTGGCGGGCAACTTTATTCTATTTGTGGTGAGCCTCCTGGCTTATTATGTCAACCACCGTTCGCTGAAATCCACCAACCCGCAGGCATCGGTAAGGGCCATGTACGGCAGTTTTATGATCAAGTTCTTTGTGCTGGCCATCGCCGCATTTGCTTATATCATGATGACCAGGAAAAATGTAAACAAAGCGGGGCTGGTGGTTTGCGCCGGTATGTATATCCTCTACACTGTTTTTGAAACAAGGGCACTGCTGCGCCTGCTGAAGCAAAAAAAGAATGCCTAAGAAAGAAGTTCCGGTTGATCACTTACAGCATTATTTGCCACCCGGCACCGCTGCAGCGGTAACCGCTTACCTGCACCGACACAAAGTGCACCTCACTGTTGCAAGAGAAAGGAAGAGCATCCTCGGTGACTACCGGCACCGCACCGGTTATCAGAATCATCGTATCAGCGTCAATGGCAACCTGAATAAATACTCGTTCCTCATTACCCTGCTGCATGAACTGGCCCACTTGCTTAGTTTTGAAAAACATAGCAATAAAGTAGCTGCGCATGGACGGGAATGGAAAACGAATTACGGGCAATTGTTACAGCATTTCCTTTTGCACAAGATATTTCCTGCGGATATAGAAAAGGAGTTGTTACATTCATTGAAGAACCCTGCTGCCAGTAGTTGTGCGGAAGATGGATTGCTTCGGGTATTGCGGAAATATGATGAGCAAAAAGATGATCAGCAGTTACTGGAGGAATTGCCGGGAGGGTCTGCCTTCCGGATCAAGGATGGCAGGATCTTTCAAAAAGGGGAGAAGCTGAGGAAACGGTTTAAATGCGTGGAAGTGAAGACGGGCAAGTTGTATTTGTTCAGCCCGGTGTATGAAGTGGAAGAGGTTTAAAGTTTAAGGGCTAAGGTTTAATGTTTCTGCATAGCGCAACTTCGAAACAGTAAACAACTTTAATCTATAACGAACATTAAACTTTAAACCTTAAACCTCCAACTGTTTTAGCATCCACAAACTGCAACCCGTATGTCCGCTGTTGCCCATCGGGCCTTTCAGGTATTCAAATCCGAATTTGGCATAGATGTTCAGTGCCTGTTTCAGTTCAGGCATAGATTCGAGATAAACTTTTTTGTACCCGTTTTCCTTTGCGGTAGTAAGGCACTTTTCGATGAGTGTCCTTCCAAGACCGGCGCCTCTTGCCTGCGGGAGCAGGTACATTTTTACCAGTTCGCAGGTATCATCCGGCAGGCCGTCTGTGGGGTAGATGCCACCACCGCCAACAATTTCTCCATTTAGTTCAGCAACAAAATAGGCTGATCTTTCTTTTTGAAATACCTCAAACAATGTATCCGTTGTCGGGTCGAAATAAACAGTGTTCGGATGATTGGCGCAGAACTCCGCGAGGGTGTTCTTGACGATCTTTGATAAAAAGGGATTGTCAGACGGTTGAATGTTCCGGATCCTGATGCTCATGCAGCAAATATAAAAAACCCCCAACGCTTCGGTCGGGGGGAAACCATCAATATGAAACCCTTGCTTTTACCGCAGATGCAGCGGGGCGGAGGATTGCATAAAATTATTTCTGGGGTTCGCCGGAGGCTATGGAATAGAACTGCGAAACAGCATGTTTCGCAGAACAGTGTCTGTTTTGGTAATACAGAAACTGTTATTTATAAAATTTATCGGTTTCCCAATTAGCGGGATTGTTTATAATATAATCGGAGATCCGTACATAATCCTCATGGCTGCGGATAATGTGATCATAGAAACGGGTTTGCCACCCGAAATCATTGTTAATAGGCCTGGAAAATTTTGAGACGGCAGATTTGAATGATCCGATCATTGCAGAAACAGATTTTTTCCCCTGATTACGAAATCGGAAATGCGGTGTATCCGGTAGAGACAGGGCATGCCCTGTCTCCGATGATAAAACAGAACCTGTTTTATCATCCGGTTCGGGTTCAATTTCACCGGATAATATGTTTTTACGGGGAAACAGGTGATTTTCTGTCACCGGTCCGTCGGGTTGGGTATTTTCATTGGGAGACAGGGCATGCCCTGTTTCTACGGGGTCGTTGATAATAATGATCCCGTGCACATGATTTGGCATTATTACAAATTGGCCCAACATTGTATTATCAAAATGATTGGGAATTTCTGCCCAATATTTGTCTGCTATTATTCCAATTTCATTGAGACGCATTTCCCTGTTTTTTATTTCACCAAAAAAATGACTCCGGTTTTTGGTGCAAATGGTAATAAAATAGGAACCCGGCCGGCTGTAGTCCCAACCAGCCGGTCTTGCAGACAGAATCCTGTATTTGTTATTGAATTTTTCCATAAATAAAAATCCTGCCAACATGGGACAGGATTCAATTTTTTCGTTCATCTAATATCCATCATGCCACCGCTTTCTTCACCAGCTCCGCAGCCTCACTCAGCAAAATAGCTGACTGTACTTTCAACCCGCTTTCATCGATCAATTTCTTGGCTTCCACGGCATTGGTGCCCTGCAGGCGGACGATGATGGGGATATTGATATTGCCGAGGTTTTTGTACGCATCTATCACACCCTGTGCCACACGGTCGCAGCGGACAATGCCGCCGAAGATGTTGATAAGAATGGCTTTTACAGCGGGGTCTTTCAGAATGATCTTAAAACCCGCCTCTACTGTCTGTGCATTAGCTGTTCCGCCCACATCTAAGAAATTGGCAGGTTCGCCACCACTGAGTTTGATCATATCCATAGTAGCCATAGCCAGCCCTGCGCCGTTGACCATACAGCCCACATTACCATCCAGCTTTACAAAGTTCAGGTTGTATTTTCCGGCTTCCACTTCGGTAGGGTCTTCTTCTGTAGTATCTCTTAACGAGGCAAGATCGGCATGGCGCATCAAAGAGTTCTCATCCAGCCCCATCTTGCAGTCAACAGCAATTATTTTATCGTCAGATGCTTTGAAGAGTGGATTTATCTCCAGCATGGAGCAATCCAAACCAACATAGGCATTGTATAAGCTGGTAACAAATTTTGTACAGTTCCTGAATGCTTCGCCGCTTAACCCAAGATTGAAGGCGATCTTCCTGGCCTGGAAACCCAGCAGTCCGCCGGAAGGGTGTACCCACTCCTTAAATATCTTTTCGGGAGTATTATGCGCCACATCTTCGATGTTCATCCCGCCTTCGGTGCTGTACATAATTACATTCTGCCCCTTTGTACGGTCGAGCAATATTGACAGATAAAACTCTTTTCTTTCGCTGGGGCCGTCATAATACATATCGGCTGCCACAAATATTTTGTTCACTACTTTGCCGGCAGGGCCGGTTTGCACCGTTACCAAAATGCCGCCGAGAATCTTACTGGCAAAGTCCTGCACATCTTCCAGCGACCTTGCCACTTTAACTCCATTGATACCATTTTCTTTAATGGTGCCTTTGCCCCGGCCGCCGGCATGTATTTGTGCTTTTAGTACGGCAAACTTGTTTCCTGTTTGCGTCTTTATTTGGCGGTAAGCATCTTCGGCTTCCTGCACGGTGCTGCAGGCGAAGCCTTCCTGTACGGGTACATTGTATTTTTTCAGTAATTCCTTGGCCTGGTATTCGTGGAGGTTCATGAATGAGTGATTTGTCCCAGGGTCAAGTGACTCCTTCGGAGACTCCCCTGGAGTGGCGAAGATAAGAAAGGTGAATAGTGAATGGTGAATACTGAATGGGATTTTTTGTGGATGCACTAACTTTCACCCATGCGATGGTTTTTCGGTTTATGTATTTTTCTGCTCTCCTGCCAGTCAGTCAAAAAAATGAACTGGCCGGAGCGTCGCTCCTCATTGACAGGAACTGATTTTTACAAACAGGCGGCGGCTATGAAATGGGCGGCCCGTGATTCATTTGTACTGAAAGAAATACTGGCGGGCAATGTCCCGGATTTTCTGAAAAAATTTACGGCCATACATGTTACGGTGACGGATTCATTAACCGGAAAAACCATGCGGGCCACATACTATGTATCACCCGACTACCTGAGTGTTGGCAACAACAGCGACTGGGCAAGGATCAACATCACCCCGATGGCGGCCCAGCGGATTGCAGACAGTTTTCATTGTTTTTTACCAACGAGGAAGATGGCGGATGATATTTATAAAGCCTCTGTTGTAAAATTAGAACCGGCGCCTATGTATGCCTTCCGTGACAGCACCCCCACTATGTGGCATCATCATCTTATTATCGAAGGGCAGCGGAAGGGTAGAAAGGGATTGATTGCCGGCATCAAGAAAGATGTGGTCATCAGCGGGAAGATTTCCCGTGATGCCAAACCGGACAGGGTGGCCATTTATGGCTGGCACAAACCTGATGGCAAACCCATTCAGCCTCTTTACACAGGGCATATCAACTGGTGGGTGGATTACAGCCAGGGCATACGGCTGGTGTACATGAAAATAAAGGTAGAAGGAAAGTGGATGGATTATACGGATGTATTGAAACAACCGATTCTGCAAAAGCTTCTGTGTGATGAGGTATTCTGCGATTTCTATCGCTACGATTATTAAGCCCGGGATTTTTTTCTTACGTTTGCAGCTTGCCTGTCTTCGGGATAAAGAAAGGCTTTCAATCATTATTTATGGGGAAAAAAGCACTCAAAGAGTTCAATGAAACGGTAAAGTTTCTGAAAAAACAATACAGCGGCACACCTCAGGTAGGTATTGTGTTAGGCAGCGGCCTGGGCAATTTTGTGGAGGAGATTGAGATAGAAAAAGAGGTGGCGTATGAAGATATACCCCATTTCCCCGTGTCAACAGTGGAGGGCCATAAAAGCAAACTGATATTCGGCAAGCTCAGCGGTAAAACCGTGGTGGCGATGGCAGGCCGTTTCCATTTTTATGAAGGTTATAAAGCACCCGATGTGGTGTTTCCCATCCGGGTGATGAAACTGTTAGGTGTGGAAACATTGCTGTTATCCAATGCGGCAGGCGGTGTGAACAGTTCTTACAAGGTTGGTGACATTATGATCATCAAAGACCATATCAGTTTCTTCACTCCTAATCCGCTGATCGGGAAAAATATTACAGAGTTTGGCCCCCGTTTCCCGGATATGAGTGAGCCATATAAGAAACATCTTATTCAGAAAGCGAAAGCTATTTCTGCTGTTCATAATTATGATCTCAAAGAAGGTGTGTATGTAGCGGTGACTGGTCCCACTTTTGAGACAAGGGCTGAATACAGACTAATCCATGTGCTCGGCGGCGATGTGGTGGGTATGAGCACCGTGCAGGAGGCTATTGCGGCCAATCACATGGGGCTTGATGTTTTTGCGGTGAGTGTGGTGACCGATGTGGGTATCCGTGACGAGGAAAACAAGATAACACATGAAGAAGTGCTGGAAGCCGCCAAAAGCGCCGAACCCAAACTGGCAACTATTTTTAAAGAATTAGTGGCGGCTATTTAACGCATCATTTTAACAGTGAGCCATACCTTTGCAGAGATGAACAGCAAAGGTTTTTTTATACCCGTTCTACTCATTGTTAACTAAAACTTCTGTTTGCTGGCAAAGAAAATTACATATTTATTGTTTGCTGCTTTATTTTTCACAGTCTTCCCGTCAGAGGCGCAGGAGCCTACTATTGGAAATGTAGGAGGCAGGATACAGCAGCGGGCAGGCGGCATCCGCAGAGCCACCACCGGAACAGGTACGGCCGATAGCCTTCGCCGCAGGGACAAGCATGATGATTCAATCAATATCAGTTTCCGCTACCTCGACTCCACGGGCACTTATAAACCGGATTCTTCCATCGGTGATTTTACAAGACGCTACCCGGTTCCGGCCACGCATATTTTTTTGGGCAATACCGGTACGGCCAGCCGGTCGCTTTTATTTTCCCCTGTACTGAATGCCGGATTCGATCCGGGCTTTCATGCTTTTGACGTATATAAATGGAAGCTGGAAAAAGTGCGGTTCTTCCAGACCACCCGGCCTTATTCTGAACTGAACTACATGCTGGGCAGCCGCACGGAGCAGATCATCGAAGTGATGCATACGCAGAACATCAAACCTTCCTGGAATTTTGCCTTCCAGTACCGGCTTATTAATGCACCGGGCTTTTTCCAGAACCAGAACAGCAATCACAACAATTACCTCTTCACTTCAAAATTTCAGTCGGAGAATCTGCGGTATAACAACTATTTCGTTTTGCTGGGAAATAAATTACAGGCATCGGAAAACGGCGGCATTGTTGATACCACTGACATTCTCGACGACCCCACTTACAAGGAACGGTATAATATTGACACTTATCTCGGCGGGGCCAATGCTTTTTCCTCCAATTTTTTCAGCAGCAAAATAACCACAGGTAATAAATACAGCGAATTCACCGCCCTGCTGCGCCAGCAATACGACCTTGGCCGGAAAGATTCCATTGTTACTGACTCAACGGTAGTGCCCTTGTTTTATCCACGCCTCCGTTTTGAACATACCATTCAGTGGGACAAGAATAAGTACAGTTTCCTGGATTATACGGCTGATTCGGTATGGTATAAAAAAACCTACGACACCAGTTTAAGCAGGCCCACAGACAGCCTGGTGCTGGTGGAGCGCTGGCAGGTACTCACCAACGATTTTTCTATTTACCAGTTTCCCGACGCAAAAAATTTACTGCAGTTCATCAAACTGGGGCTGATGGTTCAAAATATCACAGGGAAGCTTTCTTCAGGCAGCAAAACTTTCTTTAATACGGCCGGTCATGCTGAGTACCGGAACCGCACCCGTAACCGGCAATGGGAGATAGAAGTCAGTGGCAAACTGTTCTTCACCGGTTTTAATGCCGGCGATTTTGATGCGCATATGAGCCTGCAGCGGCTGCTGGGTAAAAAGGTGGGTTATCTGCAATTAGGATTTGAAAATACCAGCCGCACCCCTTCATTCATCTTTGATAACCGCAGCAGCTTTTATCTTTTGAAGACGGTCAGCAATTTCAAAAAAGAAAATAATACCCATCTCTTTGCATCTTATTACCTGCCTTCATTCCGCTTCCGGCTGACGGGTCATTATTACCTTGCCACCAATTATACTTATATCAGCAATTATTATCGGTTACAGCAGGAAACTACACTTTTCAACCTGCTGCAGCTGGCATTGCATAAGACTGTTAAGTTGGGAAAGAAGTGGAACTGGCATGCAGATATTTATTTTCAGCAGGCGGTGGGCAATGCGCCGGTAAATGTGCCGGTTATTTATACCCGCAACCGCTTTGCTTATGAAGGGAACCTTGGCTTTAAGAATCTCAACATAGCGATGGGGGCAGAGCTCCGCTACCGGGCGGATTACAAAGCAGACGGCTATTCGCCGGTACTGGGGCAATTCTTTTACCAGGAAAACATTACTATTAAAAACAAACTGCCTGATATTGCCGCTTATGTGCATTTCCGTATCCGGCCGTTCAAGGCTTTTATCAGGGTAGAAAACCTGAATACAGCCCGGAAAATGTCCGACGGGGGCTTTGGATTTACCAATAATAACCTGGTGGCTGAAGGGTATGCATTGCCCGGCCTGCAGTTCAGGCTGGGGATATACTGGAGTTTTGTTAACTGATTCTCAAAAGAATACCATTTATGTAAATCAGTTTTAATAAACAGGAGATTGACATTATCTTTGTACCTCCATGAGAAAAGGCATCGCTGCCATATCATTCATTATTTATTTTGCTGCCAGCACCGGCATTGTTATCAACTCGCATTACTGCATGAAGCGGCTGGTGTCCGTTCACCTTTTTGAAACAAAAGCAAAAGTGTGTGGACTCTGCGGAATGGATTTGCATGACAACAGCGGCTGCTGCCATGATGAAACAAAAGTGGTCAGGCTGGTACAGGATCAGGTGAAAATCCCCGTTACGCTGTATGAACTTCCTTCCATTGATGTCAGCCCTGTATACATCTCAGCATTTATTACAGCTCCCATAGTTAATACAAACGAGCAAAGATATTTCCACAATCATTCCCCTCCTTTACTGTCTGCACAGGATACATACCTGCAGAATAATGTTTTCAGGATTTGAGATGCAACCGGTTCCGTTGCGAATGGGCCAGTAGGTTACTGGCTCATACGAATAGTTGTATTTTAGCGTAACATTTCAAATTTTAAAAAATAAAAAAAATGAAAACATTAAGAATATTTTCCATCGTTGTATTGATGCTGGGTATCTCCGGCCTGGCAGTAGCCCAGACAAAAACAGAAACATTCAAAGTTTCCGGGAATTGCGGCATGTGCAAATACAAAATTGAGAAAGCTGCCAAAGAAGCAGGCGCCAAGGAAGCTTCCTGGGACGCAGAAAAGCAGGAAATAACCGTTACTTACAAAAGCAGTTCCACCAACGCAGCAAAGATCCAGCAGAAAATAGCAGATGTTGGCTATGATAATGCGGGTTTTAATGCCACCGTTGAGTCCTATAACAAACTTCATAGTTGCTGCAAATACGACAGGGCAGCCGCTGATGAAACCATGGATTGCTGCAAAGATGGCAAATGCAGCAAGGAAGGTCATGACGGTAAAGACTGCTGCAAAAAGACCGATGGCAAGATGGATTGCTGCAAAGATGGCAAATGCAGCAAGGAAGGCCATAACGGTAAAAACTGCTGTAAAAAATCGTAATAACAACAAGAAATAAAAAGACATGAAAAAGATGTTGTTAGTGATGTTGGTTTCTCTTACTGCCTTTATATCCCGGGCGCAGTTCTCAAAGGCCACTTTACAGGCTACGGGCCTTACCTGTGCCATGTGCAGCAATGCCATCAATAAAGCTTTACAGAAAATCCCGTTTGTGGAGTCGGTAAAATCTGATATTAAGAATTCTTCATTCAGCATTGTTTTTAAAAATGAAAGCGGGGTGGATATTGATGCGCTGAAAGATGCGGTGGAGGATGCTGGCTTTTCAGTGGGCAGTCTGAAGCTTACCGGGAATTTCAGCGAAGTGAAAATTGAAAAGGACAAGCATGTGAAGATTGGTGATGAGAATTTTCATTTCCTGAATGGTGAGGGGCAGTCGCTCAGCGGGGAACAGGTGTTAACCGTGGTGGATAAGAGCTTTGTGACCGAGAAGCAGTTTAAGAAACTAAGCGCCGCATCCGGCATGAGTTGTGTGAAAACCGGGAAAACCTCTTCCTGCTGTGTGAAGGAGGGGATGGCCGAAGGCATGAGGGTCTATCATGTCACAATCTGATTTAAAACAGTTCCTTCCCGGTTGCAGCCGGGAAGGAACTTTATAAACTTACACTATGATAAACCATAAACAATTATTCATTTTTTCTCTCAGCATATTTTTCTTAACAACAATCAATGCACAGCCAAAGCAGGGCCAGTTGGCAGCAGAGATCGCTTTGCCTGCGGCAAACGGAGATACGTTGCGGTTATCTTCCTTAAAAGGCAAAGTGGTTTTGCTGGATTTCTGGGCATCCTGGTGCGGGCCCTGCCGGGTGGCCAATAAAGGGCTGTCAAAACTTTATTCAAAGTTCAGGTCAAAAGGTTTTGAGATTTACAGCGTTTCACTCGATGAGCAAAAGGAAGATTGGGTAAAAGCCATAAAAAAAGATAAGATCACCTGGCTGCAGGTGATAGATCCCGGCGGGTGGGAGACACCCACAGCGCAGCGCTGGGGTATTTACGCCTTGCCAACTTCTTACCTGATAGATAAGGAGGGAAGACTGATAGCCATGGACCTGGAAGGAAAAGATTTGGAGAATGCATTGAAGGATATGCTGGGGGACTGAAAAAATAGTCATGAAGAAATTCGTTTTCATTATAATCACCCTGCTTTCTCTGAAAATGAACGGGCAGGAGTTATATGTATTTTCTGAACCGGCTTCCAATATGCCGGCTCATTCCATCAGTTTAAAGCTGACTGACCATTTTGTAACCAGTGATAATATCTACAACCGTTTTTCTCACCGCATTATGCCTCAGGTGATGTTTGGCATCAGCAAGAAACTCATGCTGCATATCGGCGGTACCATTGCCAATATGCATACACAGGATTTCCGGTATGAGTCCCTTAATTTTTATGCGAAATACCGCTTTCTCTCCAAAGATGAAATTCATAAGCATTTCAGGATGGCCGTGTTTGCAGATGCTTCGGCCACCAGGGCGCCCTTTCATTACGATGAAATTTCACTGATGGGTGATAAGAGTGGGATAGAGGCCGGTATCATCGCCACACAGCTCTGGAACAAGTTTGCACTGTCAGGGACCGTCAGCCACACCCAGGTACTCGACAAATCAAGGAACAGTAAAGTGATTTATATCCCCACCCGTTTCTACCAATCTATGAACTATACTTTATCAGGTGGTTATCTCTTGTTCCCGAAAGAATACACTGATTATAAACAGACCAACCTGAACCTGTACGGGGAGATACTGGCTGAACAACTGCTGGATGCAAATAAATACTGTGTTGATTTAGCCCCGGCTATACAGCTCATTTTCAACAGCAATGCCAGGTTGAACCTCGGTTATCGTTTCCAGGTAGCTGGTAATATGCGCCGGATGTCCAATAACAGCTGGCAGATCAGTTTTGAAAGGACATTTCTTGGTGCATTGAAGAAAAGGAAATGACTTAGTTAATTTAACTGAATAAAAATGTTGGGTAAAAAAAAATGTTTCGTTTTTGTTACAATAGTACTGCTTTTCGATAGTACATTAATGGCTCAGGCATCAAAGGATACTACGGCAGTCATTTTTGTGGCCGGCGCTTGTGAAATGTGTAAAGAAAGAATTGAAAAAGCGGC
>JBQTHS010000141.1:0-32500 GCA_052389635.1 Bacteroidota bacterium
CACTGTTTCATTTTTAAGTACCTGCTGAGCTTTGCTCAACGGAAATTCTTCCCTGGTTACAACATTTTCTTCTACGCCGCCGAAATTTAATTTTGCCATCTTGATTGATTTAGGTTTATATTTAAATTCTATTTTTTTTAGCATCTTTCTGTTCTTTGGTCATCGTCCCTTCCCGCTATACGGGACACTTCAACTGTACCAATTCTACTCATCAAATATTGAACCCCCGTCCGACCGATCATCCGGGCGGGCCTACGGGGTTCCGGAAACTCTTCGTTTATTTATTCCCCGGATTTCATCCAGGGCTACCAACATTTTACCCCTGCGGGGTAATGATTCCAAATGCTTTCATTCTGCCTGCCTGCTTTAAAGAATTCCTGACCTAAGTTCTCTTTAAGGACAGGGTTTTACATACTAAACACCTTTTCATTCTCACTCAGGTATTCATTCTCCACCACATCTTCACCCGGTTCTTTTTGTTCAAACTCTTTCAACCGATCATGAAAATCACTGCTGCCTTTCAGGATTGCCACCCGGCCGCTTCTGACAAATTCAATTAACCCGAAGGGTTCCAGCACTTTTAGCAGTGCTTCGGTTTCTTCCCGGTGACCAGCTACTGCAAATACGGTATAATCTTTCCTTATTACTACCGTATGTGCACCGTTCTCCCTTAAAAGCCTTTCCACTTTTACTTCCGTGGCAATGACATCGGTTGGTACTTTATACAATGCCAGTTCCTGCCAGACAATTTCATCTTCCGTATTGTAATAGGCTTTCAGCACTTCCACCTGTTTTTCAATATGGCGGCAGAGTTTTTTTACTATTTCTTCTGTTTCGTTGATAACGATGGTAAAGCGGTGCACACTGTCCACTTCCGTCGGAGAAGTGTTCAGGCTTTCTACATTGATCTTCCTTCTTGAGAAAATGATGGCAATCCTGTTCAGGATGCCAATCTGGTTTTCGGTATAAACGGTTATGGTAAATTCTCTTTTATTCATTCTTTTTTTTTATTTAACCGCCGGCAAGGTCTCCCGCCGCTGCCGGGACGTTTTACTTTAATCTTATTTCCGCAACACTGCATCCCTGCGGCACCATAGGAAATACATTATCTTCCCTGCCTACCATTACTTCCAGCAGGTAAGAGCCTTTGTGCTGCAGCATGGCTTGCAATGATTTTTTTAACTCGTCTCTCTTTTCTACTTTGTTTCCCGCAATGGCATAGCCCTTTGCCACCTGCACATAATCCGGGCTGGCAATGTCAACAAACGAGTATCTTTTATGATGGAATAACTGTTGCCACTGGCGTACCATACCCAGGAACTGGTTATTCAGAATTAATATTTTCACTTCGGCCCCACTCTGCATGATAGTGCCCAGTTCCTGTATCGTCATCTGGAAGCCACCATCACCGATTACGGCAACAACTGTTCTGCTGGCATCACCAAAACCGGCACCGATAGCTGCAGGCAATGCAAAACCCATTGTTCCCAGTCCGCCCGATGTAATATTACTTTTTGACTGTTTGTATTTTGCATAGCGGCAGGTCACCATCTGGTGCTGGCCCACATCGGTTACAATGATGGCATCGCCCTTTGTCAGTTCGTTCAGCAGATTGATAACCTCTGCCATTGAAAGCACATCACTTGCCGGGTTCATCTCAGGAACAATGCAGGTTTCTTTTTCCTGCAGCTCATATTCTTTGAATTTATTCAGCCATTGCGGATGCACCTTTTGCTCCAGCAGTTCTGTTAACATGGGCAATGTTTCTTTGCAATCTCCCCATACACCTACGGTTGCTTTTACATTCTTGTCAATCTCAGCAGGGTCAATATCCAGATGAATAACTTTTGCTTGTTTGGCATATTTGTCCAGGCGACCGGTAACCCTGTCATCGAAGCGCATCCCCACAGCAATCAATACATCACATTCATTGGTCAGCACATTCGGCCCATAGTTGCCATGCATTCCCAGCATACCCACAGCCAGCGGATGGCCGGTAGGTATGGCACTCATACCCATAATGGTCCATGCAGCGGGAATACCTGCTTTCTCAATAAACTGTTTAAATTCATTTTCTGCCTTACCAAGAATTACGCCTTGTCCAAAAACTACAAACGGTTTTTCTGCTTCATTGATAATTTTTGCTGCAGCCTCCACATATTCCTTTCTTACAATTGGCCTGGGCCGGTAACTTCTGATATGCTCACATTTGGTATAGCCTTCGTACTCGAATTGCTGTAACTGCGCATTCTTGGTGATATCAATCAAAACAGGCCCGGGGCGGCCGCTGCCGGCGATATAAAATGCTTTGGCCAGTACTGAGGGGATTTCATTAGCATCCGTTACCTGGTAATTCCATTTGGTAACCGGAGTGGTGATGTTGATAACATCTGTTTCCTGGAAAGCATCAGTACCTAACAGGTGTGCAAACACCTGGCCGGTAATGCACACAACGGGAGTGGAGTCAATCATTGCATCGGCTAAACCGGTTACGAGATTTGTAGCACCGGGGCCGCTGGTGGCAAACACCACACCAGTCCTTCCGCTTACCCTTGCAAAACCCTGCGCCGCATGAATGGCCCCCTGTTCATGACGGACCAGGATATGTTTCAGTTTATCATTATATTCATACAATGCATCATAGATAGGCATGATGGCGCCACCGGGATAGCCAAAGATGGTGTCAACTTTTTCAGCAATGAGGGCACGGAGAAGAGCTTCACTTCCCGAGGTTTTCTCTGTAGTTGTTTTTGCCTTTTTCTGCTTCGTCATTTCAAGAGTATCCATACAACGTTTTTAAATATGCTAATTATCAACTCTCAATTATCAATTCATTGTTCGTCAGTAACACAACCCTGTGAGGCATCCTTCACCAGTTTTGCATACTTGTACAATATCCCATTTGTAGCTTTCAGCTTTGGCTGTTTCCATTTCTTTCTTCTTTTCCTGATTTCTTTATCACTCACTTTCAGCGTCAGTTTATTCTTTACAGCATCAATTTTTATGATGTCGCCGTTTTTCACCAGTGCAATTAACCCGCCATCAAACGCTTCAGGAGTAATGTGACCGACAACAAATCCATGCGTACCACCGCTGAAGCGGCCATCTGTTATCAGTGCAACAGATTTTCCCAGCCCGGCGCCGATAATGGCGCCTGTTGGTTTCAGCATTTCCGGCATACCCGGCGCACCTTTCGGGCCGATATATCTGATTACCACCACATCACCGGCTTTTACCTTGCCCGACGCTATACCGTCAACGAAATCTTTTTCACCATCAAACACTCTTGCAGCGCCTTCAAATTTTTCTCCTTCTTTACCGCTTATTTTGGCCACACTCCCTTTTTTGGCCAGGTTGCCATACAGAATTTGCAGGTGCCCAGTTTTTTTTAACGGTTGTTCTAATGGATAAATAATTTTCTGAGCTTCAAAATCCAGATCGGGAACACCTGCTAAATTTTCTGTCACCGTTTTGCCGGTTACCGTCAAACAATCGCTGTGGAGCAAGCCACTTTTTAATAAATATTTCATTACAGCCGGAACACCGCCGAGTTTATGCAAATCTTCCATCAGGTATTTGCCCGATGGTTTAAAGTCAGCCAGTACAGGAATACGGTCACTGATAGTTTGAAAATCATTCTGTGACAATTTCACTCCCACACTCTTTGCCATAGCAATCAAATGGAGCACAGCATTGGTGCTTCCTCCCAGCACCATCACCACGGTAATGGCGTTTTCAAATGCCTTACGGGTCATTATATCTTTAGGAGTAATGTTTTTCTCCAGTAATATTTTTATGGCTTCGCCTACTACTGCGCATTCCTTTTGTTTGTCTGCACTCAGGGCAGGGTTAGAAGATGAATTTGGCAAGCTCATTCCCAATGCTTCAATGGCAGATGCCATGGTATTGGCTGTGTACATCCCGCCGCAGGCACCGGCACCGGGGCAGGAGTGCTGCACAATTCCTTTAAAATCATTATCGCTTAAACTGCCGGCTATCTTTTGTCCCAATGCTTCAAAGGCACTTACAATATTTAAATCCTCGCCTTTATAATGGCCGGGTGCAATAGTGCCACCGTACAACATTATCGCAGGGCGGTTTAATCTTCCCATCGCCATTACTGCTCCGGGCATATTCTTATCGCAGCCGGGAATAGCGATGATTGCATCATAATACTGGGCGCCGGCATTGGTTTCAATACTGTCGGCAATCACATCACGGCTTACCAAGCTATACCGCATGCCATCTGTTCCCATGCTGATGCCATCACTTACACCAATGGTGTAAAAACGTAATCCCAGCAGGTCATCTGTCGCATTTACACTTTTGCGAACACTCACAGCCAGATCATTCAGGTGCATGTTGCAGGGGTTGCCATCCCAACCCATACTTACAATGCCCACCTGTGCTTTATTAAAATCTTCTTCTTTAAACCCAATAGCATAGTACATGGCCTGGGCAGCAGGCTGTGTGGGATCCTGTGTTAGCGTTTTTGAGTATTTGTTAAGTTCGGTCATTAGTATTTTTTTGTCATCGCCTGTGCTACTATAATCGTCCCTTTGCGCACTCCCGATAGCTATCGGGATCATCGTTCTGATCGCTGCTCAGCATTAGGCAACAGCCTGCTCCGATCGAAATGGCCTTACCAATACTTTACATTTATATGCCTTCTGTATCACATAGCTAAATGTATCTTCCCAGTTCTTTTTGAAAGATATATTATCAAGTGAACTCAGCGCCACCACTTCAGCTGCTGTACCACAGAAGAAACCGGCATCCGCACCCCTCATTTCACCGGCGGTGAAAAATTTTTCTTTAACAACTATATTCAGCTCATCACATATTTCCAAGACAGTTGCCCTTGTAATGCCGGGAAGAATATTCCCTTTAGGCGCAGTGTACAGCACACCATCGTTTTCATAAAAGATATTTGCACCGCTGCTTTCTGCCACATAGCCATTGCAATCAAGCACCAGCGCTTCATCAAAACCATTATCCTTTGCTTCCTGGCAGGCAAGGATGGAGTTTACATAATGTCCGCTTACTTTGGCATCCACATGAAAAGCATCTGCATTCGGGCGGCGGTAAGAGGATGTCATAATCCGCATCTGATTGCTCATATAACCATTGGTCCATTGCCAGGCTTCAATAGCGAGATATGATTCCTTGCCTTTTGACAGAGCCATATTGGGAGAGCACAGTATAATTGGCCGGATATACGCATCTGTTAAATTATTTCTTCTGAGTACTTCATAAGTGAGTTCGATCAGCTGTTCAGTTGTATAAGTAAAAGGAATCTTCATCAGTTCTGCCGACCGGCGCAGCCTGTCATAGTGTTCTTTGCCTTTGAACATCTTAGTGCTGCCGTTGATCGGATAGGAACGGATGCCTTCAAACACGGCGTAGCCATAGTGCAGCGACTGGCTGTATAAATCTGTTTTGGCCTCAGCAGCTTTTACAAACTGCCCGTTGAAATAAATAATTGTGCTATCGTTGTAATACATTAGGTCAAGACCCCCTCTAAATCTCCTCCGGGGGAGGAGATTTTAAATCGTTTAAAATTTAAAATTCATTCCAAATTCGCATCCTCTTTGCAAGTCCCTCCTTTGGCATCGCCGTCGGCAAGCCAATGGCGACCGACGGAGAAGATTGGGGAGGGGGTAAAAAAAACCCGCCTTTTTAGAGGCGGGTCGCTTATATTTAGTTTTATCTTTTTAAAGTCATACACTACCTCCGGTTGAAGAAGATATAATAATCACCACCACAATAATGACTGTGGTAACAGAAGTGATGATATTATATGTCTTGTTCTTCAACATGAAGGATGTATCTGTTGTAAATATACACCCGCCGTTTCAAAAAAAGAACTCAGCAAGCAATAATTATTTAAAAGAGGGACAAACCATCGTTTGTTATTGACCAGCACTACTAGATAATGGTTGACTTTCTCAGCTCAATATTCTCTGCATTTACAGGGCCGGCAATCTTTCCGCTTACAAAATCACTAACCAGTTCGCCAATAGTGGAAGTGAAATAAAAGTTCACCGGGTCAATATCTTTGGTCACAAATGAATTCTGGAGCGTCCAGTTTACAGCATCTCTTACCAGTTTGCCTTCTTCTTGCATACCGAGGAACTCCAGCATCATGGCGGCAGAAAGAATGGAACCGATTGGGTTGGCAATATCCTTCCCGGCAGCCTGGGGATAGGAGCCATGTATCGGTTCGAACAGGCCAATGGTTCCATTTATTCCAACAGAAGCGGAGGGGAGGAGCCCCAGCGAGCCGCTTATCACACTGGCTTCATCGCTGATGATGTCGCCAAACATATTTTCGGTGAGAATAACATCAAACTGTTTAGGATTAACTATGATTTGCATGGATGCATTATCAACAAACATATAATCCACTATCACATCCGGGTATTGCCCGGCCAGTTCCCGTACTACTTTTCTCCAGAGCCTGGATGTTTCCAGTACATTGGCTTTATCCACCAGGGTCAGTTTCTTTTTTCTTTTTTGCGCCTGTTTAAATGCAAGGTGTGCAATGCGTTCAATTTCTTCACGGCTGTACGTACAACCATCTGCAGCATAGTTCCCGTCCGCACTAGTTTCTTTTTTACCAAAATAAATACCGCCCGTCAGTTCCCTGTAGATAACAAAGTCCACTCCTTCTATATTTTTACTTTTGAGTGGTGAAAGATGGAACAAAGACGAGTATGTACTAACGGGACGGATGTTTGCATATAGCTGCAACGACTTGCGTAATTTGAGCAATCCCTGTTCAGGTCTTATTTTGGCAGTTGGGTCGTTGTCGTATTTCGGGTGGCCGATAGCGCCGAATAAAATAGCATCACTGTCAAGACAGGCTTCAATGGTTTCATCGGGCAATGGATTGCCGGTTTTGTCAATGGCGTCTGCGCCCATTAAACACCAGGTGTAGTCAAATCCATGACCAAAATTTTCTGCAATGGCATTCAGTACACGGATGGATTGGCGGGTTACTTCCGGACCTATTCCATCACCTTCTATAACTGTTATTTTTTTTTTCATGGCGTTATTATACTTGTTGGGTTTCGAATATCTGTATATCTTCTTTTATACTTAATAGGTAGTCAATATCATCATATCCGTTCAGCAAACAGGTTTTCTTATAACTATTCATTTCGAAATGTTCCTGTTCGCCGGTGGAGTTAATAGTAATAGTCTGTTGCTCCAAATCAACCGTCACTTCTGTGTTGTTATCCTGCAGAAAAATCCGTTGCAGAAAGGCATCACTTACCTGAACCGGCAGCAGGCCGTTGTTTAATGCATTGTTCCGGAAAATATCAGCAAAGAAGCTGGACACCACCACCCGGAAACCATAATCCGTGATGGCCCATGCGGCATGCTCCCTGGAAGAACCGCAGCCAAAATTTTTGCCTGCCACTAATATTTCACCATCAAACTGCGACATGTTTAAGGGGAAATGAGCAATTGTTTTCGATTCGTCATCATGCTCATACCGCCAGTCCCGGAACAAATTTTTACCAAAACCATCTTTGGCAGTGACTTTTAAAAAACGGGCAGGTATTATCTGGTCGGTATCAATATTCTCAATATTGACGGGAACAAATCTGCTTGTTATGATCTTTAAAGCCTTCATTGTTTAGTTCAATAGTTCTCTCACATCTGTTACAACTCCTGTTATAGCCGCCGCCGCTGCCGTGAGCGGACTGGCCAATAATGTTCTTGCTCCGGCGCCTTGCCTCCCTTCAAAGTTTCTGTTAGATGTGCTGATACAATATTTACCGGCCGGTATCCTGTCTTCGTTCATACCAAGACAAGCGGAGCAGCCAGGTTGACGCAGCATAAATCCTGCATCTTCAAATATTTTATCTATACCTTCTTGTATAGCCTGTGCTTCCACTTGTTTACTGCCGGGTACTATCCATACTTCCACATCATCGGCTTTCTTTCTTCCTTTTACAAAAGAGGCCACCATTCTCAGGTCCTCTATTCTTGAATTGGTGCAACTGCCGATGAATACAAAATCTATCTTTAACCCTTTAATAGGGTCGCCTTGTTGCAGTCCCATATAAGCAAGTGATTTGCTTAAACCAGATTTATCGTTTTCATTGATTGTTTCCGTAGTCGGTATATTTTCATCTACACCAATGCCCATGCCCGGGTTAGTTCCGTATGTAATCATTGGTTGAATATCTTCTGCTATAAAATTGTATTCTTTATCAAACACTGCATCGCTGTCAGTGTAAAGAGTTTTCCAGTAAGCTAATGACTTTTCCCACAATTCCCCTTTAGGCGACTGGAGTTTGCCCTTCATATAGGCAAAAGTCGTTTCATCCGGCCCGATCAACCCGCAGCGGCCACCCATTTCAATACTCATATTGCAAATGGTCATCCGTGCTTCCATACTTAATGAACGGATCGCAGAGCCGGCAAACTCCACTGCATAACCAGTAGCGCCACTGGTTGTTATCTTTGATAAGATGTACAGTACAATATCTTTTGACAGCACTCCATTATTAAGCACACCATCTACATTGATGCGCATCAGTTTTGGCTTGCTCTGTAATAAACATTGCGTCGCCAAAACCATTTCCACTTCGCTGGTGCCGATACCAAAGGCGATGGAACCCAATGCGCCGTGTGTGGAAGTGTGGCTGTCACCGCAAACGATCGTCATGCCCGGCTGCGTAATTCCCAGTTCAGGCCCTATAACATGAACAATGCCCTGGAACGGATGTCCAAGGCCATATAATTCAATGCCATGTTCGGCGCAGTTCTGTATTAAAGCCTCCACCTGTTTTCGGCTCAGCTTTTCTTTGATGGGCAAGTGCTGATTGAGCGTTGGTACATTATGGTCGGCGGTGGCCACCACCTGCCGGGGACGAAACACTTTAATGCCCCTGTTATTTAAACCGGTAAAAGCCTGCGGGCTGGTCACTTCATGAATAAAATGCTTATCTATATATAAAACAGAAAGACCACCGTCAATGGTCCTGACGATATGCTTCTCCCAGATTTTTTCAAAAAGTGTTTTGCCCATATTTCTTATGCTACTGCTGCCTGTGATTGATATTGTTTTGCCATAGCACTTAAATCAGTATCCCCCACTTCTTTTTTGTTGTCGGCCACTTTCAGGAACTCTGTATACAAAACGTCCACATCATTTCTCTCAAACTGAAAGCCCAGCTTCTGAAAACGGTAAGCCAGAGCACTGCGACCGCTGCGGGCCGTCAATACGATTTTTGAACTGTCGGCACCTACTTCTTCCGGGTTAATGATTTCATAGGTCAGCGCATCTTTCAGAAAACCATCCTGATGAATACCGGAGGAGTGAGAGAATGCATTACTGCCCACAATGGCTTTGTTCGGCTGCACCGGCATCCGCATAGTATCAGAAACCAGGCGGCTCACAGGGTTCAGCTGTTCTGTTTTAATGTTGGTATATAGACCGAGGTGTTTATGCTGCTTCAGTATCATTACCACTTCTTCCAATGATGTATTACCGGCTCTTTCACCAAGACCATTAATAGTGCATTCAATCTGTCTTGATCCTGCAATTACTCCGGCAATAGAGTTGGCGGTGGCGAGGCCAAGATCATTATGGCAATGACAGGAGATAACTGCTTTATCAATATCCGGCACATTGTTCATTAAATAAGCAATTTTTCCGCCGTACTGATGCGGCAGACAATAGCCTGTTGTATCAGGAATATTTACAGTTGTTGCACCGGCTTTTATCACCGCTTCAATCACCCGTGCCAGGTATTCATTATCTGTTCTTCCGGCATCTTCTGCATAGAACTCCACATCGTCGGTATAGTTCCGGGCCCATTTTACACACTGAACAGCTCTTTCCAGTATCTCCCGTCTCGTTGAATTGAATTTTGATTTGATATGATAGTCGGAAGTACCAATGCCGGTGTGTATCCTCGGTCTTACAGCATATTTCAGCGCCTGTGCTGCTACTTCAATATCCTTTTGCACCGCACGGCTCAAACCACAAACGGTTGTATGCCTGATGGTCTTTGCAATCTGGCTTACAGATTCAAAATCACCGGGGGAGGAGATAGGAAAGCCTGCTTCGATGATGTCCACTCCCAGTTCTTCCAGCCGGACTGCCAGCATCAGCTTTTCCTTTGCATTCAGTTTACAGCCGGGCACCTGCTCGCCGTCACGCAGGGTGGTATCAAAAATGCGTACTTTACCTTCTGCCATAATAATTGGATGAATTGAGAGGATAAAAATGCAGGCTGCTTATTTTTGTATTGCTTGCTTGCCATAGTTCAGTTAATAAACAACCTGCCTTGCTAAGGTATCATTAACCAGGCGGGAGATAAAATCAAAATCAACAGGATTTTACACTTTGCAAACAGTGATAATTCTGCTGAAACCCTTTGCCAGAGCTTATTTTGGAAAATCAGAATTACGATGCCCAACCGCTCCATAGATAGTCTTTTTCAGCTTGTCAAATCCCTCGAAAAGAGTGAGAAGCGGAATTTTAAGCTTTATGCAAAGCGTAATACCGCTACGGAAGACTTAAAGGTCATACAGCTTTTTGATGCGCTGGATAAAATGACAGAATATGATGAGAAGCTCCTGCTGAAGAAAACCAGTAGCATCCGCAAGCAGCAACTTTCCAATATCAAGGCCCGCCTGTACAAACAAATCCTCTCCAGCCTGCGGCTTATAAAAGACGAGGATAATATTGACATCCGCCTGCATGAACAGATGGACCATGCCCGCATCCTGTACAATAAAGGACTGTACCTGCAAAGCCTGAAAGTACTGGAGCGGCTGAAAGAAACTGCAAAAACCTACCATCAGCTGACCTACCTGCAGCAGGCATTGTTTTTTGAGAAGAAGATAGAAACACTGTATATCACCCGCAGCATGCAGGACAGGGCCGAAAAACTTTCTGCAGAATCAGATACGGTGAACAGCCAGTTGACAATGGTAAACCAGTTGTCTAATCTTTCACTGCAGCTCTATAGCTGGTATATTAAACACGGACATGCCCGGAACGAACGGGATATTAAAAATGCGGAAGACTTTTTCAAAGAGCATCTGCCGGCAGGGGCACAGAAGGCTGAGGGGTTTTATGAAAAATTATATTTCTACCAGAGTTATGTGTGGTACGCTTTTATCCGCCAGGATTTTTTACAGTATTACCGGTATTCACAAAAATGGGCTGACCTGTTCTCGTCGCACCCGGGTTTGCTGAAAGTGGAAACAGCCAGTTACATAAAAGGAATGCACAACCTGATGAACGCCTATTTTTACCTGCTGGATCATGAGAAACTGGCCAAAAATATCCGGCAGTTCGAACAGTTCACCCGGCAAAAACACCTCGAAGAAAATGAGAATAACCGCATACTTGCCTACCAGTATTTATATGCAGCACGGATTAATCTTTATTTCCTCCGCGGCACTTTTACCAGGGGGCTCCAGATGGTCCCCTTTTTGGAAGATATGCTGAAGCAGTATAATATTTATTTGGACAGCCATCGTGTATTGGTGTTTTATTACAAGATTGCCTGCCTGTATTTTGGGAGCGGAGATAATGAAAAAGCTATTGATTACCTCAACCATATTATTATTCAAAAAGGGGAACTCCGTACCGACCTGCAGTGCTATGCACGCCTGCTGCACCTGATTGCACATTATGAACTCGGTAACTTTGATTTACTGGAGTACCTCAGCAAATCTGTTTATCGCTATATGGCCAGGATGGAAAACCTGAGCAAAGTAGAAGAAGAGATGTTTGCCTTCCTCCGCCGTTCATTCAAAGTTGGAGCCGCGGCATTGAAGCCGGAGTTTGAAAAGCTGCTGGCTAAGCTGAAAAAGTATGAAAGCAATCCGCTGGAAAGCCGTGCTTTTGTTTATCTGGATGTCATTTCCTGGCTGGAAAGTAAGATAAGCGGGGTACATGTACAGGATATAATAAGAGAGAAATTTTTTTACGGGGGCAAAATCCGCAAAAACATTTTATAAGTTACCGGAAGATAGAATTCGAAAAGTCACTGACGACCTGGGTATTCGAAGAACCCGGGTTATTAATTGATAAATTGTTGATCATTAATAAGTCTCTCAAACAAAGTAGTTCTTATATAGCGAACGACAGGAGGGGTGAATTCTTTCCTCCTTCCTTTGTTTTAATTGTAATTTAATGAGTGAAAAAACTAATAATGCTGCTCCTTGGAATTGATATTGGTACCTCATCAGTAAAGGTGGCTGTGGTGGATGCCGGAACCCGGCAATGCATCTGCTCGGCACAATATCCGGAAACGGAGACTGGTATCATTTCGCCGCACCCCGGCTGGGCCGAACAAAGCCCCGACCAATGGTGGGAGGATGCCAAACAGGCTATACTGAAATGTAATGCAGCCGGCTGCTATAATCCAAAAGATATTGCAGCGATCGGTATTGCTTACCAGATGCATGGGCTGGTGCTGGTGGACAAGAACCAGCATGTGCTCCGCAATTCCATTATCTGGTGCGACAGCCGGGCCGTGGAAACCGGTAACAGGGCTTGTGCCGACTTAGGGGAAGAATTTTGCTTTTCGCACCTGCTCAACTCTCCCGGAAATTTTACAGCCAGTAAACTGGCCTGGGTTAAAGAAAACGAACCAGACATATACCGGCGAATTTTCAAAGCCATGCTCCCTGGTGATTTCATTGCTATGAAAATGACGGGAGAAATCTCCACCACTGTTTCAGCGCTTTCAGAAGGGGTGTTCTGGGATTTCAAAGAGAATACAATCTCCTCTGAGCTGCTTTCATATTTTGGATTTGACAGATCAGTCCTGCCTGCTGTTCATGATTTGTTTTCACCGCATGGGTTATTAAAAGAACCTGTTGCTTCCCGCTTGTCACTTACCGCCGGCATTCCGGTTAGTTATAAAGCAGGGGATCAGCCAAACAATGCACTTTCATTGAATGTGCTGCGACCCGGTGAGGTGGCAGCTACCGCCGGTACATCCGGCGTGGTGTATGCCGTCAGCAATGAACTGATTTATGATAACCAATCAAGGGTGAATAGTTTTGCGCATGTTAATCATGGCGCCGGCAGCATCAGCACCGGAGTTTTGCTTTGTATTAACGGTTGCGGCATTACAAACCGCTGGATAAAAAATATAGCCGGAGGCCCCATGGATTATCAGCAAATGAATGCTGCGGCCGCAACAATAAACCCGGGCAGCGACGGTCTGCAGGTGATACCTTTTGGTAATGGGGCAGAAAGAATGCTGAATAACAAAGTTCCCGGCGCTGGTATCTTCAACCTGGATTATAATATTCATTCAGTGGCCCATTTATTCAGGGCAGTTCAGGAGGGGATCGCTTTTGCATTCCGGTATGGTACAGATATCATGAAGGAAAACAATATTTACCCCTTGGTAGTAAGGGCTGGCAGGGCCAATATGTTTTTAAGTGAAGTATTTACCAGCGCTTTTGTAAATTCAACAGGGATACCTGTGGAACTGCATGACTGTGACGGCAGTGCAGGGGCCGCCCTTGGCGCAGGAATCGGTGCAGAAATTTTTAAAACAACAACAGAAGCATTTGCGAAGCGAAAGCCATTAAAAACAGTGGAACCCAAAGACGAAAAAAGGTACGGTGATCTGTATGTGTCATGGAAGGAAACATTATTGAGTACCATTACTAAAACAAATGAATTATGTCAGTTTTAACCGAAGAGAAAAAACAAACAGTGATTATGGGGACAAGAGAATATTTTAAGGGTATCGGAAAAGTAAAATATGAAGGCAGGGAGACAGATAACCTCTTTGCTTTTCGGTGGTATGATGAAAATAAAACAGTAGCTGGCAAACCCATGAAGGAATGGCTTCGTTTTGCCTGCGCTTACTGGCACAGCTTCTGCGGGAGCGGCGCAGATCCTTTTGGCGAGCCTACTCATTTATTTGTGTGGAATGAAAAAAAGGATGCAGTGGAAAGGGCAAAGGACAAAGCGGATGCAGCATTTGAGTTCATTACAAAACTCGGGTTACCTTATTATTGCTTTCATGATGTGGATGCTGTGGATTATACAAACGATATCAGCGAAAATGACCGAAGGCTGCAGGCTATCACAACCTATTTCTCAGAAAAACAAAAAGCAGGTGGTGTAAAACTGCTGTGGGGAACAGCCAATTTATTTTCCAATAGAAGGTATATGAACGGCGCTGCCACTAACCCTGATTTTCATGTGCTGGCACATGGTGGGGCACAGGTGAAGGCCGCATTGGACGCCACCATTGCGTTGGGCGGCGAAAACTATGTGTTCTGGGGCGGCCGGGAAGGGTATATGAGCCTGCTGAACACCAATATGAAAAGGGAGAAAGAACACCTTGCCAGGTTCCTCCATACGGCAAAGGAGTATGCGAGAAGAAACGGCTTCAAAGGAAAATTCTTTATCGAACCCAAACCCTGTGAGCCCAGCAAGCACCAGTATGATTATGATTGCGAAACGGTGATTGGGTTTTTACGCCAGTATGATCTTTTGAATGATTTCAGCCTGAATATAGAAGTGAACCACGCCACACTGGCCGGTCACACATTTACTCATGAACTGCAGGTGGCTGCCGATGCAGGATTGCTTGGAAGCATTGACGCCAACAGAGGAGATTATCAAAACGGCTGGGACACCGACCAATTTCCCAATGATATCAATGAACTGACGGAAGCGATGCTGATAATATTAGAGGCAGGCGGGTTCAAAGGAGGGGGCATTAACTTTGATGCAAAGATCCGGAGGAACAGCACAGATGCAGAAGATTTATTCTATGCACATATCGGTGGTATGGACACATTTGCAAGGGCGCTTATCACTGCAGATAACATCCTGCAGCAATCAGACTATAAACAAATAAGAGCTAGCCGGTATGCAGGTTTTGAAAGTGGCAGGGGAAGGGAATTTGAGGAAGGAAAGTTGTCGTTGGAGGACCTGAGGACTTTTGCAATTGAAAATGGCGAACCTGCCGTTACCAGCGGCAGGCAGGAATATCTGGAGAATATCATTAATCGTTTTATCTGATGAGTGTAAAAACGACAGTACAGCCTTTTGGTGAATACGGGGGAAAAGTGGTAAATAAATATACCATTACACAAATGGCCGGAATACAGGTAAGTGTGATCAATTACGGGGCCACTATAACAAGCATTATTGTGCCTGACAAAGCGGGTTCTCCTGCGGATGTGGTGCTGGGATTTAATACACTCGGTGGTTATATACAATCGGGTCACTTCTATTTTGGCGGCATCTGCGGCCGCTATGCTAACCGGATCGCCGATGCCCGCTTTCGCATCAACGGTCATGAATACAAACTCTCCAATAACATAGATATTGGCTGCCTGCACGGCGGGTACCAGGGGTTTGATAAAAAATACTGGGAAGCAACGCTTCTTCCCGAAGGAAACGGAGTGATACTTACTTACAACAGTAAAGACGGGGAAGAAGGTTTCCCGGGCAATCTGGCCGCTTCCGTTATCTACCGGGTGACCGATAATTCACTGCATATCGAATACAGGGCCACTACCGATAAGGCATCGCCGGTAAATCTTACCAGTCATTGCTATTTTAATTTGTCCGGCGGTCATGAGAAAAGTATCCTTAATCATAAGCTGAAGATAAATGCGGATAAAATAGTGGAAGTAGGCGAGGGGTATGTACCAACCGGCAAATTGGTTGGTGTTGAGAATTCGCCGCTTGATTTCACAGTACACAAAAAAATTGGCAACAGTAACGACGAAGAAAATGGGTTTGATTATTCATGGGTGGTCAACAAAAAGAATGGTGAACTGACCGAGGCCGTGTCGCTGGTGCATGAAGAAAGTGGCCGGCGGATGACTGTTTATACCACGCAACCGGCACTTCATTTTTACAGCGGGCATTTACTTAACGGGAAAATGACCGATACAAAGAGAAGGGCTGAATATGGAAAGTATGCCGGTCTTTGCCTGGAAACACAGCATTTTCCGGACAGCCCCAATCAGCCGGAATTTCCCAATACTGTTATTAAACCCGGGGAAACTTATTCTGAAAAATCAGTGTATAAATTTTCCAATTTAAACGATAACCAAATCAACTGATATGAACACTTCCCTGCAAACACTTGACTGGATTGTACTCGGCGGATACTTTGCTATTTTGTTAGGAGTGGCCTGGTGGGTGATTTTAAAGAAAAGTAAAACAACAGAGGATTACTTTCTTGCCGGAAGGAATATCGGCTGGTTTGTAATCGGTGCTTCTATTTTTGCTTCCAATATCGGCAGTGAGCATGTAGTAGGGCTAGCAGGCACCGGCGCCGAATCCGGCACACCTATGGCACATTATGAGCTTCATGCATGGATTGTATTGCTGCTGGGTTGGTTCTTCCTTCCATTTTATATGCGAAGCGGAGCTTTTACCATGCCGGAGTTTCTGGAAAAAAGATTTGACGGACGTTCCCGTTGGTTTCTTTCTATTTTTTCTATTGCAGGGTATGTGCTGACAAAAGTTTCGGTAACTATTTATGCAGGAGGAATTGTTGTTTCGCAGTTGCTGGACATTTCCTTTTTAAATGGGGCAATTGTTACAGTAATCATTACAGGGGTGTACACTATCCTCGGAGGCATGAGAGCTGTCGTATATACGGAAGCAGTACAAACAGTATTGATATTGCTTGGTTCCACTGTTATCACTGTATTGGGATTAAGAGAAATCGGAGGATGGGGTGAACTAAGGGCTACAGTGGGGAGCAGCCACTTCAATATGTGGCGGCCTCCATCAGATTCTCAGTTTCCATGGACAGGAATGCTGATTGGCGGAACCATTGTAGGTATCTGGTATTGGTGTACAGACCAGTACATAGTGCAGAGAACTCTCGCAGCAAGGAATATTAAAATAGGAAGACGGGGGGCCATTTTCGGAGCCTATCTGAAACTGGCGCCGATATTTATCTTTCTTATTCCCGGTATTATTGCATATGGGTTGAAACAAAAAGGCATCATCACTTATGAAAAGGCAGACCAGGTTTTCCCGACACTGGTGCAGCATTTATTACCCGCAGGGTTGAAAGGCCTGGTGGCTGCCGGTTTACTGGCCGCACTGATGAGCTCACTTGCTTCTGTATTTAATTCGGCGTCCACATTATTTACGGTGGACATTTTTAAAAAGCTATATCCCGATTCACCTGAAAAGAAACTCATCAGGATTGGTAAGATAGCCACTGCCATTATTGTTGTGCTCGGTATGCTGTGGATACCTATCATGGATAAGATAGGAGGAGGAGTACTGTATCAGTACCTGCAAAATGTACAGGCTTACATTGCTCCGCCCATCACGGCCGTGTTTCTCCTGGGTATATTATGGAAACGAATGAACGCACAGGCAGCTATTGCCACTTTATTCTACGGCTTGTTTACAGGAACACTCCGGATAGTGCTTGAACTGATGAAGGATAGTCTCGGCGGGTTTGGAGAATGGTATGCTACTCTTAACTTTTCACATTTTGCCATTTTCAATTTCGTTATGTGCGTATTGGTGGCAGCAGTGGTCAGTCTTTCAACTACCCGGCCTTCTGCTGAGCAGATAAAGGGACTGACATTGGGAACACTGACGCCAGAGCAGCGTAAAGCTAACCGGGAAAGTTTCACCAAACTGGATATTATCATTTCCGTAATACTTGTCGCAATAGTTGTTTCTGTGTTGGTTTATTTCAGGGGGTAATTATGCAAGAGTTCATGTCATGAAAAGAGTACAAATAATTGTTGCTGCAGCCTTGCTGCAATTGACAATATCAGCGGTTTTTGCCCGACAGCCGGCTTACAAAATCAGGAACTTTTCACCTGAAACAAGGGTTGTTGATTTATTAAAAAGGATGACACTGGATGAAAAAGTAATGCAAACGCAATGCGCCGGATACTGAAATCAGTGATACCGAATGCGGGCGGGGATGATAGTTGTAATATCGCTGGCATATAAATATATTCAATGAAAAAACAATTTTTATTGGCGTCATGTGCGGCAGCATTATCAGTGCATGCACAGGATTATAAGTTCTTCCCCGTGTGGAATACCAAACTGCCTGTGGAACAAAGGGTGAATGATGTGGTAAGCCGCTTAACATTAGAAGAGAAAGTAGGGCAGATGCTGAATGCAACACCTGCCATCCCAAGATTGGGCATCCCGGCGTATGAATGGTGGAACGAAGTCTTGCACGGTGTGGCAAGAACTCCATTCAAAGTAACATCCTACCCGCAGGCGATCGCCATGGCCGCCACCTGGGATACCAATTCACTGTACCGCATGGCTGATTATTCTGCATTGGAAGGAAGGGCAATCCACAACAAAGCCATTGAAATGAACAAGACGGGTGACAGGTACCTCGGGTTAACCTACTGGACACCCAACATCAATATCTTCCGTGATCCCAGGTGGGGAAGGGGACAGGAAACATATGGGGAAGACCCTTTCCTGACGGCGATGCTGGCCCGGGCATTTGTAAGAGGGTTACAAGGGGAGGACCCGAAATATATGAAAGCTGCAGCCTGTGCCAAACATTTTGCGGTGCACAGCGGACCGGAGCCTACCCGGCACTCAGATAATTTTAACCCGTCAATATATGATTTGTGGGATACTTACCTGCCGGCTTTTAAAGAACTGGTGGTAAAAGCCAATGTGGCGGGTGTGATGTGCGCCTATAATGCCGTGAACACCCAGCCCTGCTGTGCCAGTGACCTGCTCATGAATGATATTTTACGGAATCAGTGGAAATTTTCCGGGTATGTAACCAGTGACTGCTGGGCAGTAGATGATTTTTTCCGGTATCACAAAACACATAAAGATGCAACTGCATCTGCAGTGGATGCTGTAATGCATGGTACAGATGTGGAATGCGGGCAATCTGTTTATAAAACCCTGGTGGATGCAGTAAAAAACGGATTAATCAAAGAAGAACAACTGAATATTTCCCTGAAAAGATTATTTACGATCCGGTATCGCCTGGGCATGTTCGATCCGCCTTCGATAGTGAAATATGCACAAACACCGGCATCGGCACTGGAAGCACCCGCACATAAAGCGCATGCCCTGAAGATGGCGCAGCAATCCATTGTGCTGCTGAGAAATGAAGGCAATACATTGCCCCTATCCAAAAAATTGAAGAAGATAGTAGTGCTCGGTCCCAATGCAGATAATAAGATATCAGTGCTGGGAAACTATAATGGCATCCCGTCGGGAATAGTAACCGTGCTGGAGGGCATCAGGGAAAAACTGGGAGCCAGCACAGCAGTTGTTTACGAAAAGGCTATCAATTATGCTAATGATACCTTGATGGTATATGAGAACATCAGCAACCGCTTCAGTTTTGAAGGTAAGCCCGGAGTGAAAGCTGAGTATTTTGCCAATGAAAAACTGGAAGGTAAACCTGTGCATACCGAAACAGAGAGCGAGATAGATCACTACTGGATGGAAGGTCAGATACCCATGCCGGGTATGAAAAGCATTTATTATTCCGGCCGCTACACTACTTATCTGTCTGCTTCCAAAGATGAACTGATGAATCTTGAGATCGAGGGTGATGATGGCTACCGCATTTTCATTAATGATTCACTGATGGTCAACGCCTGGCTGAGAAACCGCTGGGGCGCCAGGCAGTTCCAGTTACCCGTGAAAAAAGACAGTAGTTATAAGATCGTAGTGGAGTTCTACCAAACAGAGGGAAATGCATCCATTCGCCTGAAATCAGGCAGCTATGTAAAGACCGATCTCGCAGCACTGACAAACCGGGTGAAAGATGCCGATGCCATTGTTTTTGTTGGGGGTATCTCACCACAGCTGGAAGGCGAAGAAATGCCGGTGGCTGTTCCGGGATTCAAAGGCGGTGACAGGACAAGTATTCTTTTACCCACTGTACAAACCGAACTGATGAAGGCATTGAAAACAACCGGCAAGCCTGTTGTTTTTGTGATGATGACGGGTAGCGCCTTAGCCACCCCCTGGGAAAGTGAGAATATTCCCGCCATTGTCAATGCATGGTACGGCGGGCAGAGTGCAGGCACGGCTGTTGCAGATGTGCTGTTTGGTGATTATAATCCAGCCGGACGTTTACCTGTTACATTCTATAAAAGTGACAGTGACTTGCCAGATTTTATGAATTATGATATGACAGGAAGAACTTACCGATATTTCAACGGGGAGGCCTTATATCCGTTTGGATACGGATTATCCTATACAAACTTTAATTATGGCGGGATGAAGATGCCGGTATCACTTGCAAAGAATAAAAAACTGGCGGTAAGCATAATTGTAAAAAATACCGGTAAAAGAGATGGTGAAGAAGTAGTACAATTGTACGTTTCCCATAACTATATCAAGGGTCGTACGCCGTTCAGGGCGTTGAAAGGATTTCAGCGCATTGTATTAAAAGCAGGGCAAAGCAAGTTAATCACATTCACCCTTAGCCCAGAGCAATTGTCTCTGGTGCATGAAGATGATGGAAGGTTGTATCAGCCAAATGATAAGATCACAATCAGTTTGGGGGGCGGGCAGCCGGGGGTAAAAAATAAAACAACTTCTAATGTGGTCAGTAAATCCCTGGTGATACGGTAATAAAAAGTCCATTTGGATGGTCTTTTATTATAACCAGAAAAAAAAGGCTTTTCCCGGGCTTATATTTTTACGATGGTATCCAGAAACCAAATATTGACGGAAAGAATTTCAAACCAAAGGATGCCGAAAACAAAATACCCCGCAAACTCAATTATTTGCGGGGTTTCGTGTTGTACTGCAAACATTTATGTAGCCCGTACGGGATTCGAACCCGTATCACCACCGTGAAAGGGTGGTGTCCTAGCCCTTAGACGAACGGGCCTTTTTAAAGGAGGGCAAAGATAGCTTTGCAATAGTTTTTAGCCAAATGTTTTTCGTCCTGAGTACACCTAAGTATGTTGTCCCCATTTTTCTTACTGCTGCCACAGCTCTTTTGCTCAAATCTGATACAGTCAGACCAAAGCTGTTTTATTACCTTCGCACCTTTATCCGCCGGAGCTTCAGCGAAGGCGGACTATCATTAAAAAATTTTATTTAATTATGAGTACAGTTAAAGTTGCCATCAATGGGTTTGGCCGTATCGGACGCCTTGTTTATCGCCAGATATACAAAATGCAGGGTATTGATGTGGTCGCCATCAACGACCTTACCAGCCCCAAAGTGCTGGCACATCTTTTAAAATATGACAGCGCACAGGGACGATTTGATGCAGACGTAAAAGCGACAGAAGATTCAATAGTGGTAAATGGAGACGCAGTGAGAATATATGCGCAAAAAAATCCGGCTGAGATCCCCTGGAAGTCTCATGAGGTGGATGTAGTGCTGGAGTGTACCGGTTTCTTTACTGATAAGGACAAGGCAGCCGCCCACCTTACGGCAGGCGCAAAAAGGGTGGTAATATCTGCCCCCGCCACCGGGGATCTGAAAACAGTAGTATTCAATGTGAACCATACCATACTGGATGGCAGCGAAACAATTATTTCCTGCGCATCCTGCACCACCAACTGCCTGGCGCCAATGGCCAAAGTGCTGAATGATAAGTATGGTATCATTACCGGGATAATGACGACCATTCATGCTTATACTAACGACCAGAATACACTGGACGCACCACATGCAAAAGGTGACCTGCGCCGGGCAAGGGCTGCAGCAGCCAATATCGTCCCAAACAGCACAGGGGCAGCCAAAGCAATTGGTTTGGTTTTGCCGGAATTGAAAGGTAAACTGGATGGCGGAGCTCAAAGAGTGCCAACTATCACGGGTTCACTGACGGAACTCACCAGCATCCTGGGCAAAACAGTAACTGCTGATGAAATAAATACAGCTATGAAAGCCGCCAGCAACGAAAGCTTCGGCTATACCGAAGATGAAATTGTAAGCAGTGATGTGATTGGTATTCACTTCGGTTCTTTATTCGATGCCACCCAGACAAAAGTGATGACAGTGGGCGACAGGCAACTGGTGAAAACGGTAAGCTGGTATGATAACGAGATGAGCTACGTAAGCCAGCTTGTAAGAACAGTGAATTATTTTGCCAAGCTCATCAGCAAATAAGTATAAATTGTATTGATGTACCGCAACAAACCACCCGGTATTTGTTGCGGTGCTTTTATTTTAGCTTGAATATGAAGATCAGGAATATTGAAGGTCTTTCTGCCGCTGAGCTGCAGCAGGAGGCTGATAAAGGAGCCAGGTTCGTTTATTTTGAGTTCACCATCTCGCTGATAGTGGCTACTTTTAAAAAAACATCCGGTGTGTACATGATCCGTGGTGGTGAGAGCGCCGCAGCAAAAGGATTATTGTTTACCGTTGTGTCGGCTCTTTTCGGATGGTGGGGTATCCCGTTCGGGCCCAAATACACTATTGAAAACATCCGCACCAACCTGAAGGGCGGAAAAGATGTGACAGACGAGGTGATGGCCACCGTGGCAGGACATGTTTTATTTCAGGAAGCTCAGCAAAGAAAAAAAGCCCCGGCACTTTGATACCTTCACTCTAAATTTTTTGTATGTCGAAATTTGCTGCTTACAATTTCAAGAGGCAAAAGGCATTGATCCGGGTGGATTTCAATGTGCCGCTGAATGATAAATTTGAAATTACAGATGACACCCGGATACGGGCAGCTGTGCCTACTATCAAAAAAGTATTGGATGGCAAAGGAATGGTTATCCTGATGAGCCATCTCGGAAGACCCAAAGAAGGACCCGCAGAGAAATACTCGCTAAAACACCTGATAAAACACCTTAGCGAATTACTGGGTGGCGCCACAGTTCTTTTTGCTAATGATTGCATTGGTGAGCAGGCAAACCTTACTGCCGGCATAATGAGGCCCGGGGAAGTGCTGCTGCTGGAAAATCTCCGCTTTTACAAAGAAGAGGAAAAGGGAGATGAGGCTTTTGCAAAAAAACTGTCTCAGTTAGGTGATGTGTGGGTGAACGATGCCTTCGGAACGGCTCACCGGGCACATGCCTCTACTGCCGTCATTGCCAAATTTTTTACGGCAGAAAAGAGATTGTTTGGTTATGTGATGGAAGGGGAAGTGGCGGCGGCAGAAAAAGTACTTCAGAACGCTGAAAAACCATTTACTGCAATTATTGGCGGTGCCAAAGTCAGCGATAAAATACTCATTATAGAAAACTTGCTTGAAAGAGCTACAGATATTATTATCGGCGGCGGCATGGCATACACTTTTATGAAAGCACAGGGCGGAAAGATTGGCAATTCATTGTGCGAAGAAGATCGTTTGAAGACAGCATCAGATATCTTAAAGAAGGCTGAAGAAAAAGGAGTTTGCATTCATTTGCCCCCCGACTCTGTTATCGCTGATAAATTTGCTGCCGATGCACAAACTTCTGCTGCCCCCAGTAATAATATACCTGATGGATGGATGGGACTTGACATAGGGCCCAATGCCTGCGAGCAATTTTCCAATGTGATCAAAAGATCAAGGACCATTCTCTGGAACGGGCCGATGGGTGTTTTTGAAATGCCCAAATTTCAGCACGGCACTAAAACAATTGCAATTGCAGTGGCTGCTGCCACACAAAACGGTTCTTTCTCATTGGTGGGCGGTGGAGACTCCGTAGCGGCAGTGAACCAGTTTGGGTTTGCAGATAAAGTGAGTTATGTATCCACCGGCGGCGGGGCTATGCTGGAATACTTCGAAGGAAAAACCTTACCAGGTATTGCGGCAGTTCAATCATAAAGACTCTGCGGAGATCCCTCTCCAAAAGGAGAGGGATTCAGGGTGGGGCGAAGGAGAGATATTGCCGGGAATTGCAGCTGTTGCCGGTTGATCTATTTTTTACTCACTTCAATGATTCTGTCATTGTTCCCGCCATTGCTTGTGCAGATATACACTTTGCCTTCGGGTGAAATACACAGGTCCCTCATCCGGCCATATTTGTTGGTGAAATACTCATTGGTTTCAGTAATGATTTTGAAAGTTCCGTCTAATTTCATTTGATGCAGCCTTGCATCTTTTAATGCCACCATCAGCAGCGAATTCTTCCACTGTGGTATCAGGTTGTGGTTATAGTAATCCAGTCCGCAGGCGGCCGTGGTGGGTGTCCATGCCTTGATGGGCTCTTTCACATTATTGGCGGTGCAAAAAGTCTGCTCTGCGCCGGCATCACAATACCCGGGCACATTGGGCCAGCCATAGTTTCTTCCTTTTTCAATAATATTCACCTCATCGTCTGTATTGGGGCCATGCTCACTGCTGTACAATATATTATTGGCAAACACAAGGCCCTGCGGGTTGCGGTGGCCAAAACTCCAGTACGGATTGCCTGCAACAGGATTGTCCCCAGGAACAGTGCCATCTAAATTCAACCGCAGAATTTTTCCGTTTACTGATGAAGTATTTTGCGGCAACGAAGTGTTAGAGGCATCTCCTGTGGTGATGTATAGTTTCAAATCAGGTGTAATTACCAGGCGGCATCCGTTGTGTATGGACGAAGCGGCAATATTCTCAATAATAGTGAAGGGACTGCTTAACGAGGTGCCGGTGTAGGTAAAACGGACAATCTTTTCTTTATAACCAGCGGAATTGTAATTGTAAGCGACAAATAAATAAGGGGTAACCGGGAAATTGGGGTGCAGTACCATTCCAAGTAACCCCCCTTCGCCGTTGGATACCACTTCGGTGATGGTATGCAGCAGTGAAACAGCACCGGTGGAGGGATCCACCCTGCTTATTTTTCCTCCCCGTTCTGTCATCCAGATAAAATTATCAGGGCCCCACACCAGCTCCCACGGGAAATTCAGCCCCTGAACGATAGCCGAATCTTTAATGATCACCGGCCCGGGCGGCGGGGGCGGCGGGTTGGTATTACTGTTATTTGACTTCTTGCATTGTGAAAATGCAAACAGCACTAAAACAAGTACCGGTACGGCGATTTTCAATAAACGCATAAAGATGTGGTTTGCTCCGTTTGGCGCCAAAATCATGCCGCATAGTTACCAAAACCGTTCATTCACCGGCAATAATATATGACCAGCCGGAAATTTACCTTGCTGAACTGCAAAAATCCTAATTTTATTCCTCATTAAAACTAATAAAAATGAAAGGAACCCGGAATATCGGATTGCTTAGTATAGCAGCTCTTGTGCTTATTTTATTTGTGTGGGGATGTAATGGTTACAACCGTCTTGTAAGGGGCGACCAGAATGTCAAGAAAACATGGGGTAATGTGGAAACGAACTACCAGCGCAGGACCGACCTGTACAGCGCTGTGATCAAAACAGTGGAAGCATCCGCAAATTTTGAAAAAGGTCTTTTAAAAGATGTGGTGGAAGCCCGTGCCAAACTGGGCTCTGTTACCGTGAATGTGGAAGACCAGGCCAGCCTTGACCGCTACCAGCAGGCACAAGGTCAAATGAGAGGCGCATTCTCTAATTTACTTGGATATGTAGAAAATTACCCGGACATTAAAACTACCCAGGCATTCCGGGATTTCCAGACACAAATTGACGGAACTGAAAACCGTATCAATGTTGCCCGGCAGGATTATAATAAAGCAGTGGAAAATTATAACCTGAGGGTGAAGAGAGTTCCGGGAAATCTGCTGGCGGGGATGTTTAACTTTGATGAAAAGGCCTTTTACAAAGCTGAACCGGGAACTGACAAAGCTCCGGATGTGAACTTTAATATTAAATAACCACCCACCGGAATGTTTTCCCTTTTTAACCGAAAGAAAAAATTCTTCAGCCCGGAAGAACAGCAGTTTATTGTAACCGCTATTCAAAATGCGGAACGCCGCACCAGTGGAGAAGTGCGGGTGTACGTGGAAAGCCGCTGCAGTTATATGGATGCTCTCGACCGGGCTATTGAAGTTTTTACCCAAATGGGCATGCATGCCACGAAAGAACGCAACGGGGTACTGGTATATGTGGCCGTCAGGGATCACCAGCTTGCCGTTTTGGGCGATGAAGGTATTCACCGGAAAGTAGGAAGTGAATTCTGGAGAGACGAGGTAAAGAAGATGCTCATGGATTTTAACCGACACGATTATGCGCAGGGTATTGCCGGTTGTGTGGAAGATATCGGGCAGGTGTTGCAGCAGCATTTCCCATATACTGACAAGGACAAAAATGAGCTTTCAGATGATATTCATTTTGGAAGATAAACTTTGATGAAATCTTTTCTTACCGCCATACTCTTACTTCTTGCTGTTGCTGCACAGTCGCAGATCAATAAGATCATCCCGGCAAAGCCACCCGTATCCAAAGGGCTGGTTCATGATTATACCGGGACCCTGACGAGTCACCAGACAGAAGCGCTGAATCAGAAACTGATCGCCTACGACGACAGCACTTCCAGCCAGGTGGCTGTGGTGATCATTAAGTCTGTGGAAGGATATGATATTGCTGAATATGCGTTGGCGCTTGGCAGAATCTGGGAGATCGGCGGCAAGGAATTCAGTAACGGTGTGCTTGTCCTGATCGCTATGGATGAACGCAAATCACGGATCGAAGTAGGTTATGGACTGGAAGGTACCATTACTGACATTACAGCGAGAAATATTCTGGATAATTCGATCACACCGAATTTCAAGCAGGGCAATTATTACCGCGGTCTCGACGAGGCAACAGATAATATCATTAAGGCAGCAGCGGGTGAGTATAAAGCCCCTGCAAGCTATGGCAGCAAAAAGAAAAAAAGGGTTGGTGTTGGTTCTATCCTTGGTTTACTTATACTTTTAGTGGTGCTGGGGGCATTGGGAGGAGGTGGAAGAGGAAGCGGTGGAGCAATGTCCGGGGCCGGCTGGATCATTGGCAGCATTTTAAGCAGCAGTGGTCGTGGAGGAGGAGGATGGTCAGGTGGCAGCAGCAGTGGCGGTTTTGGCGGCTTCGGTGGTGGCGGCTTCGGTGGTGGTGGCTCCAGCGGTAGTTGGTAGAAAAATTTGTAAACGAAAAAGGTGAGACTTTGTTCTCACCTTTTTTACTCAATTGTGAATATTATCAGAATCCTTTTTTGTCAGCTTCAGGCATTCTCGATTTGATGTATTCCACCAACTGCTGCAGACTCGCATCATCTTTATTTTCTTTTGCCTTCTTATCCTTATCTGCCAACAGGCCTTTTAACACCACACCGTTGATGAACGGGTTAGTCTGGTTTTGAAAAGCTTCAGGTATCGCATCCCTGAACTTCACAATTTCATCAATGCCCCATTTTATCTTCTCTGTACTCTTGATAGCAGACAGGTAAGTGCTCAGCCCGTTCAGCGCCTGGAATTTTGCCTGGCTGAGCGGCATTCTGGCAAAATTGCCAATTACTTTTTCGGCCATGCTTTCATCGCCTGATTTCAGCACCTCATTCATTACTACCTCCTGTAAAGCTCCTTTCATTGGTTTGTCTGCCAGCTGTTTTACAATTGCCGAAGCGGCCTCAGGCTCCACTTTCATAAGCGCATTCAATGCATTGCCTGCAACGGTATATGAGGAATCATTAATGGCTGATTTGAAAAACGAAGCGTACTCAGGTTTTTTGTATTCGCCTAATTTCTGAATGGCATTAGCCCTTACGATACGATTTTTTTCAGATTTTGCGAGATCGGCCAGTACAGGTTCAAAGCTGTTTTTAATGGCTTCTTTTTTCAGATCTGTTTTGCTGATGGCTAAATTCCGAAGCCCATGATATTTGTCTGTCAAAGCAGTTTTGAAAAGCTCAACAGCTTTGGAATCATTCAGCTTTGTTGCAGCGTAGTCAATGGCTTCTTTCCTGTCCAGATAGTTGCCGGCATATTTGTATTGGTGGATATAGTTATCCAATGTTTTATTGTCTTTTTTAGTCCAAAGCATTATTTTATCGCCGTCCACATTCACCAGGTCAGGTCTTTGGCTGTAGCTGAATGTAAATGAATCAACAGCATTGCCTGTCCATACATTATGACGGACGTTTGAAGTACCAGTATAAATATCAATTGCAAGCGGCAACCGGAAATACTTTCCGGTTTTCTGGGTTTGCTTTACAATCACTGTTACTTTTCCTGCTGCATCATCATATACATAATCAATATCAGCATTGGGATGACCGCTGCCAAAATACCATTGGTTGAAGAACCAGTTAAGGTCACGGCCAGTTACTTCTTCAAAAGCAAGACGTAACTGGTGTGCTTCTGCAGATTTGAATTTGTTGGTAGTAAGATAATTATTCATTGATTTGAAAAAAGCGCTGTCGCCAATATAATTGCGCAGCATATGCAGGATACGGCCTCCCTTGTTATAACTCACCGCATCAAACATATCTTCCTTATCACTATAATAAAACCTCACCAGGTCCTTTTTCTCACTTCCGCTTAGCAGGTAGCCCTGCATATCACCATCATTTTGCTCATGGCCGGCATCTTTGCCATATTTATATTCATTCCATAGTGTTTCGCTATAGTTGGCAAACGATTCATTTATTGTCAGGTTACTCCAGCTCTCTGTAGTTACGTAGTCGCCAAACCAGTGGTGAAATAATTCATGAGCAATAGTGCTTTCCCAGTTATTACCATCCACCAGCTCCCTTGCATCCTGCTGGGCGCTTTCCTGGTGTAAGGTGGCAGTTGTATTTTCCATTGCTCCTGCCACATAGTCCCTGCCGGTTATTTGTGAATATTTTATCCAGGGATAATCAACACCTGTTATTTTTGAAAAGAAAGTCATCATTTCCGGGGTATTGCCGAATATTTTTTTGGCAACAGCTGCATATTCGGGTTCTACATAATAATTGACTTCCTTATCTCTCCATTTATCTTTTACCACAGCATATTCTCCCACACCTAGGAAGAAAAGATACGGTGCATGGGGAAGTTCCATTTTCCAGCGATCGGTCCGGGTGCCATCAGTATTTTTCTTTTGCGAAACTAATTTACCATTGGAAAGGGTGACGAATTTTCCGGCAACAGTAACAATCAGTTCCTGAGTGGTTTTCTGGTTCGATTTATCAATGGTGGGAAACCAGGCTGAGTTAGATTCGGTTTCACCCTGCGTCCATATTTGTGTGGGTTTTTCTTTATCCTCTCCTTTCGGGTTAATAAAATACATGCCTTTCATACCGAGTAATGAACCCTGGTCATATTTAGCTTCAAATTCATCCGGCTTTGCGATATAGTCTATATATATCACATAGCTTTCGGTTGACCTGTAAGTCCTGTCTAATTTTATTCTCAGGTTCCAGTCATCATAGTCATACCTCAGCGGCACTTGTTGATTACCCTTTAGTATTGCAACCTTATTAATCGTCATTCCTTTTGCGTCAAGGTTCAGTGAGTCAGTGGGATAAAAATGGGGTTTTAATGTTATCCATGCCTTGCCATATAGATACGATTTACTGAAATCAGGTCTTACTTCGAGCTTTGTATGGACCAGGTTATTGATTTTGGCAGCGGTTTCCCTGTAGTTTTTTTTCCAGCTTGTATCAGTTGAGTGCTGAGCAGGTAATGGCTGCATTAAACCTGTTACCAGGACTACAAACAATATATACTTCATATGTCTTGTTTTGAGCGGCAAATTTATGGCAGAACAGGGAACAGAGCGGAGTTATTTATGTGGATGGCAGGCTATTTAACAAGATGTTGCGGGGGACTGCTACCATATCAGGATAATTCAATTAAATTTGCCTAACCACCCAATACCTGAAAAATGAACAGAATTTTTCTGTGTTTTTCTTTTTTGATATTCTCCTTTGCGGCTTCATCCCAAAAAGTATATTTCATTTACCTGCAGTCAGAATCAGGGCAACCATTTTATGTAAAGCTGAATGAACGCATTCACAGTTCCTCTGCTTCGGGATACCTGATACTTTCAAAACTCCTGGACAGCACTTACAATTTTACAATTGGCTTTCCGGCAAATAAATGGCCCGAGCACAATTTTATCGTTTCGGTCAACAGAAAGGACCAGGGATTTCTTTTAAAGGACTTTGGAGAAAAAGGATGGGGGCTGTTTAATTTGCAGAGTCTTGGAGTTCAGATGCCTGTTGCGGGTCCGCCTGAAACAAGATCATCGGTAAATACAGACAACAAAGATGTATCTGTGTTTACAAAGGTCCTTTCCAAAGCAGCAGATGACCCCGCCATAAAAGAAAAACCGGTTATTCAGCCAAAAACAGAGGAAAAAAAACTTGAGCCCTCAATCGCTGAAGTTGAAAAAAAAGAGGAGCCAAAAATTGAAAAGACTGAAACAACTCCTGCGAAACCTGCAGAAGAAGCCCCTGTAGCGAAAAAAGAACAAGGACTACAAATCATAAAAGATACTGTTGAAACAAGGAAGGAATCGGAAATTATCGTCCAGCCGGTTGTTCAAAAAGAAGCACCGGCGGTTGAAATAAAAGAACAGGTACAAAAAGCTCCGGAAGAAAATAAAGCCGAACCAGTTGTATATAAAAGGTCAGTTGTTAAAAGAAAATCCGAAAGCTCAACAACAGAAGGGTTCGGACTTGTATTTATAGACGAATCTGACGATGGTAATGCAGATACTATCAGATTGCTTATTCCTAATCCTAAAACCGCATTAACTGCACCTAAGGAAGAGCCTAAAGAAGAAAAAAAGTTTTTGGAAATTTCTGTTTCCGACAGTACGGATAAAGCGATAGAAGCCCGGCCTGTTACTGAGGAGAAAGTAACAGCAGAGAAAATAAAAAAGAACAATTGTCCTGGTGTGGCAGATGAAAGCGATTTCTTTAAAGTAAGAAAAAGAATGGCCGCAGAAGATAACGAGGATAATATGGTGGGTGAAGCAAAAAAGTATTTTAAAACAAAGTGTTTTACAACACTGCAGCTAAAGAATTTAGGATCATTATTCCTGAGCGACGAATCCAGGTATAAATTCTTCGATATGGCTTATTTTTATGTCTCAGATATAGAGAATTTTTTTTCATTGGAATCAGAACTGAAAGACCCTTATTACATCAACCGGTTTAAGGCTATGCTGAGATAATGATGCTTCAGCGCTGACTATCCTGATACAACTTTAGCTATGTCCCGTTTTTTCTTAGAGGTTTTATACAATGGCACAAACTATAGCGGATTTCAGGTACAGGAAAATGCCAATACCATCCAGGCAGAAGTTGAAAAGGCGATGGAAATTTTACTAAAAGATAAAATAGTTTTAACAGGCTCTTCCCGGACTGACGCCGGAGTGCATGCAATCCAGAATTTTTTTCATTTTAATGCGAATGATATGGCGGTATTATTGGAAGGGGATAAAAATAGGAACCGCTTTGTTTATAAAATGAATGCTGTTCTTCCTCCCGATATTGCAATTAAAAATATAGTGCCGGTAGCTGCTGATGCACATTGCAGGTTTGATGCGGTCAGCAGGGAATACAATTATTATTTATCCCCCAGCAAAAACCCCTTCTTAAGAGGAAGGACTTTTTTCTTTCCTTACCGTATCGACAGGGATAAATTACAACAGGCCGCTGCTATGATAAAAGATTACCAGAACTTCTCTTCCTTTTCTAAAAGAAAAACGCAGGTTAAAACCTTTTTGTGCCGGATTGAAGAAAGCAGGTGGGTGTGGAAAGATGCTTACTTTATCTATAATGTAAGGTCAAATCGGTTTTTAAGAGGAATGGTAAGAGGGTTGACTGCCACCATGCTCAGGGTTGGCCGTAACAAAATGTCACTTGATGAATTTAGGGACATTATCGAAGCAAAGGACAGCACAAAGGCAAGCTTTGACGTACCTCCGGATGGTTTATTCTTGGTGTCAGTTAAGTATAACTGACAGAATCGTTAAGGGAGATATTTCCTATTCTGTTGATTATTAATTCCTTCCTTTATAGAAAGCGGTGACATATACCAGGTATTATAAAAAACTATGAGCCTCAATTAGCCTGTTAATGTGAGACAAATGTGAACAATTTGAAGGTTAAAAGTTGGCTGGTAGTTTACAAACTCTTACCTTTGCCGTCCGCCTCAAAAAAATGAGGTTAGTTCTTCTCAAAACGAATTGATTTTCACCTCAAAAGATTCGATTTTTTTGAAAAATAAATATCGAAAAATTTGGTAGAAATAAATGGCCTCCTACCTTTGCACTCCCGAAAAATTCGATCGAAAGCGAATCAAATAAAACGGGTGGCAAATAGAAGCCGAAAGATCTTTGAAAGTTGGGAAACAATAGCACTTTATCCCGATAGCCATCGGGATAAAACAATAGGTAAGTCAAGCTAAACACAATTTAGATTTGACACGTTAATTTTCTCTTGAGAATTTTAAATGTCAGTATCAAACAACATTTACAATGGAGAGTTTGATCCTGGCTCAGGATGAACGCTAGCGGCAGGCTTAATACATGCAAGTCGGGGGGCAGCATGACTGTAGCAATACAGTTGATGGCGACCGGCAAACGGGTGCGGAACACGTACAGAACCTTCCTTCGAGCGGGGAATAGCCCAGAGAAATTTGGATTAATACCCCATAGTATTACGGAGTGGCATCACTTTGTAATTAAAGATTTATCACTTGAAGATGG
>JBQTHS010000141.1:35000-36746 GCA_052389635.1 Bacteroidota bacterium
GGCGACTAGTCAGTGGGGGCAGACGCGAAACTTTGTGATCTATCCAAGGGCAGGTTGAAGGTTAGGTAAAACTAACTGGAGGACCGAACCCGTTAACGTTGAAAAGTTCTGGGATGACCTGTGGATAGGGGTGAAAGGCCAATCAAACTGAGAGATAGCTCGTTCTCCCCGAAATGTTTTTAGGAACAGCCTCGGATTATGAAGTCTGTTAGAGGTAGAGCTACTGATTGGGCTAGGGGGCTTCACCGCCTACCAAACCCTGACAAACTCCGAATGCTAACAGATATCTCCGGGAGTGAGGCTGCGGGTGCTAAGATCCGTGGCCGAGAGGGAAATAACCCAGAATAGCAGCTAAGGTCCCTAATAAGTAGTTAAGTTGATCAAACGAGGTAGGACTTCTATAACAGCCAGGATGTTTGCTTGGAAGCAGCAATTCATTTAAAGAGTGCGTAACAGCTCACTGGTCGAGAGGTCCCGCACGGAAAATAATCGGGCATCAAACTACTAACCGAAGCTCTATGATCCCACTTTGAGTGGTGATCGGTAGGGGAGCATTGAAACTGCATCGAAGGTGTTCGGTGACGGATGCTGGAGCGGTTTCAAAAGAAAATGTAGGCATAAGTAACGATAAATAAGGTGAAAAACCTTATCGCCGAAAGTCTAAGGGTTCCTGATCAACGTTAATCGGATCAGGGTTAGCCCGGTCCTTAGCCAAACCCGAAAGGGGTAGGTGATGGAAAGCAGGTTAATATTCCTGCGCCTGCTATACACTAAAAGTGACGGAGAATGCTAGTCGTATAAGCTGACGGAATAGCTGAGTGGATCCTTCGGGTGAAGCGTAACGATGAAAGTTCTTCCAAGAAAAGCGAGTATAGCAGCCGGTACCGCAAACCGACACAGGTAGACGGGATGAGTATTCTAAGGCGCTCGGGTGAGCCGTGGAGAAGGAACTAGGCAAATTGACGCTGTAACTTCGGGATAAAGCGTACCTACTTCGGTAGGTCTCAGTAAAATGGTTCAACCAACTGTTTAACAAAAACACAGGGCCCTGCAAAATCGAAAGATGACGTATAGAGCCTGATACCTGCCCGGTGCTGGAAGGTTAAGGAAGGGTGTTCGCCGCAAGGCAAAGCTCCTGACTGAAGCCCCAGTAAACGGCGGCCGTAACTATAACGGTCCTAAGGTAGCGAAATTCCTTGTCGGGTAAGTTCCGACCTGCACGAATGGTCTAATGAGTTGAACACTGTCTCCTCCACGAGCCCGGTGAAATTGTAGTATCGGTGAAGATGCCGGTTACCCGCCACGGGACGGAAAGACCCCGTGAACCTTCACTACAACTTTGCATTGATTTTGAATTACGGATGTGTAGAATAGTTGGGACGCTTTGAAGCTTTGGCGCCAGCCAGGGTGGAGCGGTCGGTGAAATACCAACCTTCTTTGATTTAGAGTCTAATCCCTTGCGGGAAACAGTGCATGGTGGGTAGTTTGACTGGGGTGGTCGCCTCCTAAAGAGTAACGGAGGCTTGCAAAGGTACCCTCAGTACGGTTGGTAATCGTACGAAGAGCGCATTAGTATAAGGGTGCTTGACTGTGAGGCACACAAGCCGAGCAGGGACGAAAGTCGGCTAAAGTGATCCGGCGGTTCTGTGTGGAAGGGCCGTCGCTCAAAGGATAAAAGGTACTCCGGGGATAACAGGCTGATCTCCCCCAAGAGCTCATATCGACGGGGAGGTTTGGCACCTCGAT
>JBQTHS010000142.1:0-10852 GCA_052389635.1 Bacteroidota bacterium
GAAGACTGGTGTGACGATGGCAGATGTGAATGGCGATGGCTGGCTCGATATCTATGTATGCTATTCAGGTAAGGGAAATGAGGCCGACCGCCGCAACGAACTTTATATTAATAACAGGGACCTGACATTTTCCGAAAAGGCAAAAGAATACGGGCTTGATGATGCAGGATGCTCTACACAGGCCGTTTTTTTCGACTATGATAAGGATGACGATCTTGATTGCTATGTACTAAATCACAACATAAAAGCCTATAAGAACTTTGACCTGCACTACCTGAAAACAGAATATGACCCGCTGGCGGCTGACAGACTTTACCGAAATGATAACGGCCATTTTACAGATATCAGCAGCAAGGCAGGGATCAGTGGCAATCCGGTGAGCTTTGGCCTCGGTGTGGCGGTGTCGGATATCAATAATGATGGCTGGCCGGATATCTTTGTCGCCAACGATTATACCGAACAGGATTATTGCTATATCAATAATAAAGACGGAAGTTTCTCATCAAAAGAACATTATATGTTCACCCATCTTTCCCAGTTCTCGATGGGTTGTGATATTGCTGATATTAATAACGACGGGCTGGTGGATATTTTTACGCTGGATATGCTGCCGCCCGATAACCGGAGACAAAAACTACTGCTGGCCCAGGAAAATTATGAACTCTACCAGGGCATGGCGGAGAATGGGTTTCACTACCAGTTCATGCGGAATATGCTGCATCTCAATAACGGCAATGGTACATTCAGTGAAATAGGACAGCTGGCAGGCATATCCAATACCGACTGGAGCTGGGCGCCGCTGATCGCCGACTTTGATAATGACGGGCAAAAAGACATGTTTGTCACTACTGGTTATATGAGGGATTATACCAATAAGGATTTTTTAAAATACTGGGGAGATTATTTGATCAAGCAGGCAGTGAACAGGGACAGCATCAACTACCTCGATATTATTAAACTCATGCCGGTAACATTGCTTCCCAATTATGCGTTTAAGAACAACGGCGATCTTAGCTTCCGGGATGTTTCAGCACGCTGGGGTCTTAACCAGGCCCAGCTTTCCAACGGGGCCGCCTATGGCGATCTGGATAATGACGGGGATCTGGATATCGTAGTGAATAATATCAATGCAACGGCAGGTATTTATAAAAATATTTTATTGAATGAGGGAATTGCAGGTTCTCTCAGCATCCGCTTAAAAGGGTTGGGAAAGAATACAACAGGAACGGGTGCCAAATTATGGTGCTACACAAATGGCGGGGTTCAGTTCCTGGAACAGATGCCGGCAAGGGGGTACCAGTCATCTGTCAGCGAGACCCTGCATTTTGGGTTGGGTAAGCATACACAAGCTGATTCGTTGGTCGTTCAGTGGTTAAATGGAAATACCCAGTCATTTTATAATCTGAAAGCCAACCAGGTTCTGAGTATTCAGCAGGATGAAAAACCGTTAAGCCAAACTGTATCTGCACAGGGCACTGTCAAAAAAATATTTAACCATACGGAGCCAGTTCTGTCCTATAGTCATCAGCAACTGGAGTACAACGATTTTAAAAGACAACCCTTAATGCCATCCATGCTTTCTTATGTTGGGCCCAGAATAGCGATCGGTGACCTGAACAATGATGGACTGGAAGATATTTTTATTGGGAGCGATCAGGGAAAAAGCAGTGAGCTTTTGTTGCAACAGCCGGGTGGGAAATTTGTAAAGCAGGCTGTTCCCGCTTTTTTAGCCGACAGTATTTCCGTCACCACCTCCATTCTTTTGTTTGATGCAGATGGAGACAGGGACATGGATATTTACTGCAGCAGCGGCGGATATAACGACTTTTTTCCAATGGATGAAAGGATGCAGGACCGTTTGTTCATTAACCGGGGTGATGCCAATTTTTTTCTTTCGGCCGCTTCGTTGCCAGCTATGTACTCCTGTAAATCTGCAGCGGTAGCAGCCGATCTTGACGGGGATGGCGATACCGATATTTTTATCGGGGGAAGAACAGTGCCCGGCAGCTATCCTGAAGCAGCGCCTTCTTATATACTATTAAATGACGGCAAAGGGAAATTCAGCGACGCCAAAGCCTCATGGCTGAAGGACCTGCCTGCGATGCGGATCACAGCTGTTGCCGTTAATGATTGGAATAAGGACAATAAACCAGATCTCCTGCTGGCAGGAGAGTGGATGCACCTGACGCTGCTGCTGAATACAGGGACTGGATTTAAGCCCGCTGATGCCGGACTTGCTCAAACATCAGGTCTTTGGAATACGATAAGGCTATTTGATGCAGATAATGATGGAGACTCCGATCTCATTGCCGGTAACTGGGGATTGAACTCACAACTGAAGGCGGCTGAAAAAGAGCCAATGGAAATGCTTTGGCTGGATGTGGACAAGAACGGTTCGGTGGATCCTTTTCTTTGTTATTATATCAATGGCAGCAGCTATCCTTATATTTCAAGGGATGAATTGCTGGACCAGGCCTACCTATTCCGGAAGAAATTCACCAGCTATGAATGTTATGCCAATGCCAAACTAAGTGATATGCTGAGCCCGCAGGATCTAAGTGCTGCACAAAAGATCAACGCCACCACACTGGAAACAACTTTCTTTGAAAACACCGGTAAGGCATTTGTAAAAAAAGCATTACCGGTGGAAGCGCAATTCTCACCTGTCTATAAGATTGTAGACCGTGACCTGAACAAAGATGGGTTGATAGATATGATACTGTTTGGTAACAACGATCATCCCCGTTTGAAAATAGGGAAAATGGATGCCAATTTTGGAACCGTACTGATCAACCGGGGCAATAATGAGTTTAGCTATGCCGGTACAGCTGAAACAGGTATCGCAATTGCGGGTGATGTAAGGGATGCTGTTTTTATACAAACAAAGAACGGCCCTTACCTGCTGGTAGGAGTTAACAACAACGATTGCCTCACATTTAAATTGAATGAATGAGAGCCCTGTTTGCAATAGTATTTATATTGATGTCATGCTGCGCCGGGGCGCAAATGACGGGGAAAAAAGGGCAACTGCCCGATATCCGGCAACAGGTATGGAAGCTTACAGAAGTTATGTTCCATGATGTGGTGAATCCACCGGCCGCTGCCCGGTTCTATGCCTATTCATTACTCACAGGTTATGAGTTGTACTGTCAACTGGATAAAACTCCTGAGCGGCTCCGGCAAAAACTCAATAACTATCCTGATATCAAAATAACTGCCGATAAAAGTTCCGTGAACAGGGAGCTGGTTGTTTTGTATGGCATCCTGGAGACGGGAAAAACGATCATACCTTCCGGGTTTTTGCTTGAAAAGAGCCAGGAGGAACTTGTAAACTATTTTAATAAGGAGTTGTCGCCGGAAACCATTACAGCCTCCGTTTCATTGGCAAAAGAAGTTTCCCGGCAAATAGTTCAGTATGCAGCCACAGACGGTTATTTTAAATTAAGTACGAAGGCAAGGTATAAGCCCTTCAATACCGACAGCTGCTGGAAGCCTACGCCTCCAGAATACATGCCTGCGGTAGAACCGCACTGGCGAACCATCCGGACTTTCTTTTTGGATTCTGCCAGCCAGTTCAAGCCACAACAACCGCAATCCTTTGATAAGGACAGCAACTCTGCCTTTATGAAAATGACTATGGAGGTTTACAAAGTGGGAAGTGCACTTACCGAAGAACAGCGGCTGATCGCCAATTTTTGGGATTGCAATCCCTTTGCCGTACAGTTCCAGGGGCATATGAGTATCGGGTTGAAAAAGATATCTCCCGGCGGACATTGGATGTGTATAGCAGGTACGGCTGCGGAGAAAGCCGGTCTTGATCTGAAGAACAATTTATTACTGCATACATTAACGGCGCTCACCCTCCATGACGCTTTTATCAGTTGCTGGGACGAAAAATACAGGAGCAACCGGCTCCGACCCGAACAGGCGATCAATAAATATATCGATGCAAAATGGAAGCCACTATTGCAAACGCCACCTTTCCCTGAATACAGCAGCGGTCATAGTGTTATTTCCACTGCTTCAGCGGAAGTGCTGACTTATTTTTTAGGGAATGATTTTTCATTTATTGATTCTGCAGAAACCTATATCGGTTTATCTCCCCGGTCTTTTCCTTCATTCAGGGAGGCGGCTGCGGAAGCCCGCATCAGCCGTTTATATGGAGGTATTCACTTCCGTGATGCCATTGAGGCGGGCGGTGAGCAGGGAAGAAAAGTGGGGGAGTTCATCCTCCAAAAATTGGAACTGAAACCTTTTTATTAAATTTTCACGCAAAGGCGCAAAGTTTAATACATAAGCCGCAAAAGTAAAACTCTTTGCGGCTTTGCTTCCTGGCGTCTTTGCGTGAAATTCTTAGTTCACTTCTATCTCATCCACAAACAACCATGCCTTATTGCCTGCTCCGGGGTTACCTTCGGGAATAGCGCCCCAATTTTTCACCAGCACTTTTACATAACGGGCAAAAGTTTTGCGAAAAGACATGGACATCATTCCATTGCCTGTTCCATTTTTGTTTTCCTCAAAATTATCAGTTGACTTCAAAGGATACCATTTTTGCCCGTCGCCGGAGCCGAATACTTCTGCTGATTGTGGCCGCCATATCCAGCTTGATCTCCTGTCGAGACAATTGACGACAACAAAGCTGATCTCTGTTGATTCGCCCAAATCAATCACTGCTTCGCAATCAGTTCCATTGAAACCTAAGAATTCTTTGGTTCTTGCAAATCCTTTTTCATTGATAACGCCGTTCACCAGCGTGAATGCTCCGTCGCCGGGGTAGTTTTTGGAAGCTTCATTGATCAAACGGATATTTTTACCTGTTGCAGCATTAAAACTAAATGTTTGCGTTATGGAAGTAAATGGCTTTGATTCCGGTACTTCATGCGTATCCCTCATAATAAGGCGATGGCCAGAGATCGTATACGTTCCGCTGTGTTGGATGGGGTAATACCCTTTTTCAGGGATGATCTGTCTGTTGATCTCAACGGCATCTCCAGGTTTTATGATCTTATACTTAACTACACGGTTTATATCGGTTGGATCGTAAAGGGGAATTGTATCAAGGGTTTCTGCCTTTTTTTTATAGGTGATGCTATAGGTAACATTTTTTACCAGTGAGGAATAATTCCAATTAACACCTATATCGTTTTCGCCGGGAGAAACAAAGGATTTAAGATCAAAATAAGCTTTGCTATAATTCACCTTCCATTTATCATATCTTTTAAATTGTACCAACAACCTTTTCTGAAAATCATCCCAGTTCTTGTTTTCTTTCGGACTCCAGAGCACTTCACTTAAAGCGCCGATCCTCGGAAAAAGCATGTACTCCACTTTTTTAGTGTTCTTCATGTATTCCGTCCACATATTGGCCTGTGCGCCTAGAACATATTTTGCTTCGTCTGCTGAAAGCTCTTTGGGCACCGGTTCATAAGCATATACTTTCTCAAGGGGATTGAATCCCCCGATGGTCACCGAATCCTCGTTCTCGCTTTGTGTATGATCAAAATACACCGGGTTGCCAGGCGTCATGATCACATCATGGTTTTGCTGCGCCGCTTCTATGCCGCCTTTTTCACCACGCCAGCTCATCACTACTGCATTGTGGGCCAGACCGCCTTCCAGTATCTCGTCCCAGCCGATCAGTGTCCTTCCTTTACTGTTCAGGTATTTTTCCATCCGCTGGATAAAATAGCTCTGCAATTCATGTTCATCTTTCAGGTTATTCTCTTTTATTCTTTTCTGGCAATGCGGACAGCGCTTCCAATTCTCCTTCGGACATTCATCACCACCCACATGCACATATTTGGAGGGAAAGAGCGGTAGCACTTCATCCAGCACATCTTCCAGGAACTTAAAGGTTCTTTCCTGCCCGGCGCAAAACACATCATCAAATACACCCCATGTCTGCTGCACCTGTTTGCCGCTGCTGTCGCCATGCCATGTACATTGTTTGGGAAAATATTTTATCGTAGGCTCATTGGGAAAGCAACTCAGTTCAGGGTAAGCTGCAATAGCAGCGGAAGAATGCCCCGGCATTTCTATTTCAGGAATGACGTTGATGTAGCGGTCGGCAGCATATTTTACAATCTCTTTTATTTGCTCCTGTGTGTAATAACCGCCATATTTTATTCCATCATTACCCGTGCCGGGGTAGCGGCCAATGATGGTGCCGTTTCTCCAGCCACCAACAGAAGTAAGCTTCGGATATTTTTTAATTTCAATACGCCAGCCCTGGTCTTCGGTGAGGTGCCAGTGGAAGATATTGAGCTTATGGTAGGCCAGGTAGTCAATATATCTCTTGATAAAATCAACCGGGAAGAAATGACGACCGACATCAAGGTGCATACCGCGGTAGGTGAAACGGGGGTAGTCGGTGATTACGAGATAGGGTATCTCTGGTTTAAAATTTGTTTCTGCCTGTTTCCTAGAAATCGCCGACTCCTCTATTAGTTGTAATAGTGTTTGGATACCATAAAATAAACCTGTATCAGACATACTCCCAATACTTATTCCATCCTTGCTTACCCTTAATTCATAGTAATCTTCTTCGTAGGACATTGAATTTTTACCTTTCAAGCCGTGTAGGGCAATATAAGTTTTACCTTTTTCAGGATGTAAAGATGGGCTAACTCTCAAAGAGAGTTGAAGCCTGTCCTGTAGCATTTTTTTTAAATAATCAGGCAGACCAGTATTCCGAGACATACTTCGTATCTGAGTCTTTTCGGTAATGACAAACTTCTCAGTATAAATTTTTAGACTTGCCGGTTTAGGAATAATATTCACCTGCTGCTGGGCACAAAGACAGAAAGACAAAAAAAAGGAAACAAGGATCGTTAACTGGCGCATATTCTTTTCTTTAGTAGTGTCTGTTCAGGGTTTTATGTAATGGATAAAACCCGGTTATTTCTCTAACTGCTGACTTATCTTACAAGCGGCAGGTTAATGCTGCTCGGGTTCGCCGCATCATGGTAGATACGTATGGTTGCTTTTTTAAAATCACCTTCCTTCGCCTCATAGATGTTCATAAACTGCTGCGGGTTGCGGTCGGCCAGCGGAAACCAGCTGCTTTGTACCTGTATCATCAGGCGGTGGCCTTTCTTGAAGGTGTGTGCAACATCAGGCAGTTCAAACTTCACCGTTTCGATCTTACCGGGTTTGAAAGGAGCGGGCGTTTCAAAACTATTGCGGAATTTTCCCCGCATGATCTCACCCCGCACCAGCATTTGGTAGCCGCCCATTAAAGCCCCCCTGCCTCCGCCAGCTGGCGGAGGGTTCTGAGAAGACTCCGGATATTGGAAGTTATCAGGGAAAACATCGATCACTTTTACCACAAAGTCGGCATCAGTTCCGGTGATACTGACCTTGAGATTTGCAATAACAGTCCCGGCCAGTGTAAGGTCTTCTTCCAGCACATCGGTTTGGAATGTAAGCACATCGGGCCTTCTTGAAGCAAAACGCTGGTCATCGGTCATATACTCCCTTGTTCTTCTGAAATGCACATCTTCCGTGTAAGGAACCGGATGAGCCGGGTCGCTGACGTATTCTGTAAAACTTCCGGCTTTGACATAAGTAGGCAGGTTCCATGATAAAGCGCCGTCCGGAGCAAGAAAGATCGGTCTTGGCTGCGTTTCCTTCGGCGGCCATTGCTCAAACTTTTTCCATTGATTAGCGCCTGTTATAAAAATGCTGGCTTCTGCAATATTCGGGTCATCACCCTTTCCTTTCAGGTAATAATTAAAGAAAGGTATCTCGATCGTATTCTGGTACCAGATGGAAGTGTTGGAGCCGAATTTTATATTTCCCATACTGCTGCCATCACGGCCGCCCCACTGACCATGGCTCCAGGGGCCCATTACGATTTTATTATTGGCGCCGGGATTTTGTTTTTCAATGGCCTTATATAAGTTCCATGCGCCGTAACAATCTTCTGCGTCAAACAAACCGCCAACCACCAGCATGGCCGGTTTGATATTGTACATGGCCCTGCGGGCATCTCTTGCCTGCCACCAGTCATCATAATTGGGATGTGCATACATTTCTTTCCAGAAAGCCACACTGTCTTTCATAAGCTCCATCAGTTTTGACGGCGGATTTTCCAAATAGAATTTATAATTATCCCTGATGGGAAAATCAAAACCTCTTGAACCTATCGTTGTCGGCTTGGGTCTTGGTTTTCCAAAACCGGAGTAGAAACTAAAACCATCCATCTGGAAGAAAGCGCCGTTGTGGTGAAAATCATCCCCCAAGAACCATTCAGTGACCGGTGCCTGCGGGCTGACGGCCTTTACAGCCGGGTGACCGGATGCTGCCACCATGGTGGCATAAAAGCCGGGATAAGAAATACCAAAGGCTCCTACATTGCCATTGTTATTGGGAATATTCTTTATCAGCCAGTCCACAGCATCATAAGTGTCGCTGGCTTCATCAATCTCAGTCCCGGTTTTATTTTTATTGAAGGGGCGGACATCCACAAACTCACCCTCACTCATCCAGCGGCCCCGCACATCCTGGATGACAATGATATAATTTTCCCTTGCATAATATTTCCAGTGGGTGCTCAGTAGCCTGCCGCTGAATTCAGTGCCGTAGGGCGAACAGGAGTATGGGGTACGGTTCATCAGGATGGGGTGCTTCTCACTTTTATCCTTTGGCTGATAAATGGCCGTAAAAAGTTTGATACCGTCCCGCATGGGAATGTATTGCTCCTTTTTGGTATAGTTGTCCCTTATCCAGGCAGAGTCCTGGTCGGTTTGTGCAGAAATGGTAGTTACAAAGAAGAGCAGCAGGAGTGAACCCAATATTTTTCGCATGGAAGTTGATTTGAAGGTTTAAATTTACTGATTCCCGCTTCATATCAACTTATTTTATGCAATCGAATGCAGATATTATCACGAAGTTCTACACGGCTTTTCAAAAGCTGGATCACCAGGCCATGAACAGTTGTTACAGCGATGATATTGTTTTCAGCGACCCGGTATTTGGCTTATTGCGGGGAGATGAGGCGAAATATATGTGGGAAATGCTTTGTAAAAATGCAAAGGAATTTTCGCTGACCTTCTCAAATATTCAGCTGCTGGATGAGGAATATGCCACCTGCAACTGGGTGGCCACTTATACTTTCTCAAAAACCGGGAGAAAGGTGGTCAATAATGTCAGGGCCTTTATGAAACTCAGGGACGGAAAGATCATTGAACACAGTGATGCTTTCAAACTCAGCAAATGGGCGGCCCAGGCTTTGGGCTGGAAAGGCGCTTTATTTGGCTGGATGAGCTGGATGACAAAGAAGATACAGCAGAAGGCCCGTAAGAACCTGATAACGTTTATTGAAAAGAAAACAAATCAATAGACAATTGACAATCCAATCTTGATTCAGTCATTTGCATATTGCTTATTGCCAATTCATTCTTCCAGCACTCCAAATTTCCCTGCATTCGCATCCTGTATCGCCTGCTCCACTTCCTGCCAGGTGTTCATCAGGAAGGGGCCGTAGGCTGCCATGGGTTCATCAATGGGTTCCCCGGAAAGAATAAGAACAATATTATCTTCAGCAGCTTCGAGTTCTATTTCTTCACCATCATTTTTAAAAAGTACAAAATGGTCAGTGTTCACCCTGCTGCCGTTCATAACCGCAGTTCCTTCCACTACCAGTAAACCGGTATTGAAGTTTGCCGGAAAGCTGAATATTGCTTTTTCGCCTTTTTTCAATTTTGCGTTGTACACCTGCATAGGAGTGAAAGTGAATGCAGGCCCTTTTGTACCATTGTACTCACCGGCTATCACTTCCACACAACTTTTTCCATCAGCCAGGTAATGTTTGCCCATCAAGGTATTGGTTATTTCCTGGTATTTGGGTTTTGTCTTTTTATCCCTTGCAGGCAGGTTGACCCATAACTGCACCATCTGGAAAGGGCCGCCTTTTTTGCTGAATTCTTCTTCATGATATTCTTTGTGCAATAAACCTGACCCCGCCGTCATCCACTGCACATCACCTTCGCCGATAATGCCGTTATTGCCGGCGCTGTCGTGGTGGGCAATTTTCCCCTGGTAGGCAATGGTCACCGTTTCAAAACCGGCATGAGGGTGCACACCCACACCTCTTGGTTCTTTGGAAGGGGAGAACTCGGTCCTAGAGCCATAGTCCATCATAAAGAAGGGGCTCATTCTTTTTTTATCAATTAGTTTTCCTCCCGGGAAAAATCCATGCACCCGGAAACCATCACCTACCATGTGTGCCGGTGGTGGGGCAATGATTGCTTCAATTGATTTTTTATGACTCATAGAACTTCTTTTAAATTTCAGGCTGTTATTTTTTCCACTACCAGTTTCTCTGCCAGCCACAAGAATTCAGTTATAAAATTATGAACAGCATTCTGGAAACTTTCATCCAGCAGATCGCCATCCGGACTGAATTTTTTATCCACAGCCGTGGTGACGAGCAAATAGGGTGAGGTGATACCGAATAATGCAGGCACCAGCAGGAGCAGTTGCTGAGAAGCCCTCATGCCGCCCATACCTCCGGGGGAGGCGGTAACAATTCCAAAGGGTTTGTGGTGTCTCTTTGGAAAATAATCCAGCAAATTTTTGAGTGCAGGAGAATAACCGCCATTATATTCCGGCGTTACCAGTATGTAGGCGTCTGCATTAAATATCCTTTCGGCCAGAGGCTGCAGTTCAACCGGCGCTTTATCCGGGGCTATCCATACTGACTGTACAGGCGGCACATTCCAGTCTTTCATATCAATAATATCTGCATCATGACTTGTATTTTGAGTGAACCAGTTTTTCAAATACAGGGCGACCCGCCGTGTTACACTGCTTATCCTGGGGCTTCCGGAGATGATTTCAATTTTCA
>JBQTHS010000143.1:0-4392 GCA_052389635.1 Bacteroidota bacterium
GGCAAAAAAATCGCTTTTACCAACGGGGTGTTCGACATCCTTCACAGGGGGCATATCTATTCTCTTTCACAGGCTGCGGCCGAAGCTGATTATTTAATTGTTGGGCTAAACTCTGATGCATCAGTAAAAAGACTGAAAGGTGAAAGCCGGCCGGTCAATGATCAGGAATCAAGGGCCTTGACGCTGGCTTCGCTGTTGATGGTGGATGCAGTAGTAATATTTGAAGAAGATACACCACTTGAACTCATCAAAGCCATTATGCCGGATGTGCTGATAAAAGGCGGCGATTATACAGTTGAGCAAATTGCAGGGGCCAAAGAAGTAATGGCAAATGGCGGAAAGATTGTTATCAACCCGGTATTAGAAGGGTTTTCTACTACCCGCATTTTTGAACAGGCCAAAAAGGGCTGATATACTTCTTTAAAAACTTAATATCTTTCTCTTTTACCGGTTCACTAACTTTATCCATTGCTGAAAATTAATTTCAATGGCCCATCACCATCCCAAACGAAAAACAATTGCCCGTGACATCAGCTGGCTTTCCTTTAATGCAAGGGTGCTGCAGGAAGCAGCCGACACTACTGTGCCGCTGAGGGAACGGATCCGTTTTCTCGGCATCTTCTCCAATAATATGGACGAATTCTTCCGGGTGCGGGTGGCCACCCTGCGGCGCATGATCCAGTTTGGCAGCAAGGCCAATATGCACCTCGAAAATAACCCGCAGCAGATCATTGATGAGATACAGATGACAGTGCTGAACCAGCAGGGGGAATTTTACCGGATATGGGAAGAAGTGATGGGACAGCTGAATGAACAAAAAATTTACCTGCGCACAGAAAAAGAACTGAATGCCGAACAAAAGGAATTTGTACGCAATTATTTTGAAGAAGAAGTAAGTTCCGATGTCATCCCGCTGATGATTGAGAGCATCCCGGAGTTTCCGGCCCTGCGGGATAAGTCCATTTACCTCGGCGTGGTGATGTGGAAAAAAGAAAGCGCCCTGAAGCGGAAGTATGCACTCATCGAAATCCCCAGCCGTACGCTGGGAAGATTCAGCATTCTGCCCTCCCCCAAACCGGATGAAACACATATCATACTCCTCGAAGATGTCATCCGGTTTAACCTGCCCGATATTTTTTCATATTTCGGCTACGACCAGTACCAGTCGCATATTTTTAAAGTGACCCGTGACGCAGAGATTGACATTGATGAGGATGTGTCCACCAGTATCATCCAGAAAATAGAGAAGGGAATCAAGAACAGGCGTAAAGGGCAGCCAGTGCGTTTTGTCTATGACAGGGAAATGGACCCGGGCCTGCTGGAGTACCTGGTGCGAAGGCTGAACCTTTCCAAGCGGGATAACCTGATTCCCGGCGGACGCATACACAACTTCCGGCATTTTATGGATTTTCCGGAGCAGGTATTCAGGGAAAAAAGACAACGTAAAAAACCTTTCGATCATCCGCTGCTCACAGAACGGCGGGTGTCGGATGTCATCATGGAGAAAGACGTTATGCTCCATTTCCCCTACCATTCTTTTCTGCCGCTCATTGACCTTATCCGGGAAGCTGCCTTTGACCCCGATGTAACGACTATCAAGATCACCTGCTACCGGCTGGCCCCCCAGTCAAAAATCATCAATGCCCTCATCAATGCCGTGCGGAATGGCAAAGAAGTGGTGGTAATGCTGGAACTGAGGGCAAGGTTTGAAGAGGAGGCCAACATAGAATGGAAAAACAGGCTGGAGGAAGAAGGCGCCAAAGTGCTGGTGGAGATACCAAACATGAAAGTGCATTCCAAAATTTGTTTCATCCGGAAAAAGACCAAAGACAACAATTCTATCCTGTACGGATTTGTAAGTACCGGCAACCTGAATGAGAAAACTGCAAAATTATATGGCGATCATTGCCTGCTTACCTCCAACCAAAAAATCATGGCGGATGTGAGCCGTATGTTCAACTACCTGGAGCAGCCAAAATCCGGAATGAATTTTCTCCGTGACTGCAGGTACATTATCCCGAGCCCATCTGTTGTAAAAAAAGAAATGCTTCGCCTGATAGATGAGGAAATACGGCAGGCCAGGAAGAAGAAACCGGCGGCCATCACTTTAAAGATGAACTCCCTCTCCGATGAAGATATGATACAAAAACTGTACGAAGCTGCGAGGGCAGGCGTACAGCTTAAGCTCATCATCCGCGGCATCTTTTGTATGTACTCCGAACATAAAAAATTTGAAACACCGGTCCGTGCCATCAGCATAGTTGACGAATACCTCGAGCATGCAAGGGTGTGGGTATTTCACAACAGGGGCAAAGAGAAAGTTTATCTATCTTCGGCCGACTGGATGCTGCGCAATCTGGAACACCGTGTGGAAGCCACCTGCCCTGTATGGCATGAGGAACTGAAAGAGGAACTGAAGGCCATTCTGGATATACAACTGCAGGACAATGTGAAAGCAAGGTGGCTGGACAACCAGTTGAGCAATGACTATGTGAGAACAACCAAAAAGAAGATCCGTTCACAGGTGGAAACTTATAATTATCTGTACAAAAAAACACTAACCCCCGTTGAGACTGGCAGCCGTTGATATTGGAAGCAATGCAGCAAGGTTACTGATCACAGATGTTATTGCCGGGCTGCAGGGCGCCCCTGAATTTATTAAAGTGGTGCTGGTACGGGTTCCTCTCCGCCTTGGTTTTGATGTATTTGACAAAGGAGAAATACCCGCCGCCAAAGTTGACAAGATCATCAAGACCATCAAATCCTACAAATTGCTGATGGATGTGTATGAAGTGAAGCATATCAAAGCCTGCGCCACTTCTGCCATGCGGGATGCCATAAATGCTGCGGAGATAATCAGGAAAATAAAAACAGAGACAGGAATTGCGATTGATATTATCAGCGGTGACCAGGAAGCCAGTTTCATTTATGAAAACCATGTGGCGGAAAGCCTTACCACCGAAGAGTCCTATCTCTACACCGATGTAGGCGGCGGCAGCACCGAACTCACTTTCTTCAGCGATGGTAAAATGATCTTTAAAAAATCATTCAACATCGGAACTATCCGCCTGCTGAAAAACCAGGTGGAAGAAGCGGCCTGGGATGAAATGAAGGAATTCATCCGGGATAAAACAAAGGGCTATCACCATGTCACCGTCATTGGGTCCGGCGGCAATATCAATAAGATATTTTCTATTTCAAAACGGAAAGAAGGAAAACCACTGACCCTGGATCTGCTGCGGGATTACTATAAAGAATTCAGCAATCTTTCGCTGGCGCAGCGTATCAGTCTCTACAAACTAAGGGAAGACCGGGCCGATGTGATAGTGCCTGCCCTGCTTATCTACATCAATGTGATGCGCTGGGCGGATGCGGAAAATATCTATGTTCCGAAGATCGGACTTGCGGACGGTTTAATTCATACCTTATACGAAGAAGTGAAACTGAAGGAAGTTGAAGTATGAAGGATAAATAACAGAACTTCGCCCAAACCTCTTTTATGAGTGTCAATAAGGAGATCAAAAAAGTCACCACCAACACCCTGCAGAAAATGAAAGCTGCCGGTGAAAAGATCAGTATGCTGACGGCGTATGATTTCTCTTTTGCAAAGATCATTGACGGGGCCGGTATTGATGTGTTGCTGGTCGGGGATTCAGCTTCCAATGTAATGGCCGGGCATGAAACCACCGTTCCCATCACATTAGACCAGATGATCTACCATGCACAGTGTGTGGTGCGGGGCATTGACAGGTGCCTCGTGGTGGTGGACATTCCTTTTGGATATTACCAGTCCAATTCAGATATAGCGCTGGCATCGGCCATCCGCATAATGAAGGAAACAGGAGGCCATTCGGTAAAAATGGAAGGCGGTGAGGAAATTCTTGACTCGGTGAAAAAAATTGTGTCAGCCGGCATACCGGTGATGGGACACCTGGGGCTTACTCCACAATCCATTTATAAATTCGGCACCTATGCAGTAAGAGCTAAAGAAGAAGACGAGGCCAACAAACTCCGCCGGGATGCCAGGTTGCTGGAGGAAGCCGGATGCTTTGCCATTGTACTGGAAAAAATTCCCGCCGCCCTTGCCAAAGAAGTTTCAGCAAGTCTGAACATCCCCACTATCGGCATCGGCGCCGGCGGTAGTTGCGACGGGCAGGTGCTGGTAATGCATGATATGCTGGGCATCAATACCGAGTTTAAACCACGGTTCCTCCGGCAATACCTGAATATTTATGAACAGGCCGCCAGCGCCGTGCAGCAGTATATAAAAGATGTAAAGAATAAGAATTTTCCCAATGAAGCAGAGCAGTACTGATTCATCGCCTGGCCAGGCGATGAAGCAGAGCAGTACTGATTCATCGCCTGGCCAGGCCGGCCAGAAAATCCGCATCA
>JBQTHS010000144.1:0-12448 GCA_052389635.1 Bacteroidota bacterium
CAAATCGAAGACTGTCCTAAAAGAGGGAAGGCTTCAATGGAGTATTGGACTCGGACTGCAAACATTTTTAAATAACAAGACAAAGTTTAAACCGACAATTGAACTAACTGGCGACATCTACTTATTCGATGACAAAGTTTTAAGGACTGACTCTACTGGAACTCCATTAAATGACATTCGGGGTATGGTAAATCTTTTTGTCGGCACCTCATTTAACCCAACAAAAAACATTTATTTATCAGTTGTCGTTGGACCTAGTTTCATAAGTGGGCAGACATTGTTTGGCATAAAACCTTCATTATGGTTTTATGTTACTAAATCACAAAGGTGGACAGGTAAAATTTCATACATTAATATTTTTAATCGAGGCAACGCAATAAAAAAAGATTTTGGCTCTTTAAGTTTAGCAGCTGGACTTAAACTATTCTGACGTGTACAGCAGCCAACACGGTTTGGCAATATGGTAGCTTGACGTTGTTAGCTTCGATATTTAAACGCTACCAGCATCGGTTTCGGCGGACGTAATTTTGTTGGGCTTTTGTTTGTTAGCTTCATCTTTTCAAATGGGCATTTGTTCCGGGACAATCAATGAATTCCCTGCCTTCGCAAATACTCGACCGTTGCTGAAATTTTTTTGCCATCTCACATTTTGTGGCCTACATCCTCCGCTGGCCAGAAGAAGCCGGGCCGGCTCCGGCATGTGCCGGTTGGTAAGGTTGCCGGAGTTTCCTCCAATAAAAAAACTCCCCGCATCGCAGAGAGTTAATTATTATTTTATCATCACTCCATTATGATCGAACCGCCCACAAACGCTGAACTATAAACGACCCCCTCCCGGCTATTGACTCCCGGCTATCGACTATTGACTATTGACTCCCACTCTCACTCCCCCCAAATATTATCCTTCCCTTCCAGCCAGAGTTTTACCAAATCAGTGGTCACGGACTTAGGCCTTTCGATGGGGAAATTTAATGCTCTTGACCAGCAGAGACTTGCCAGCACTCCGAGGGCACGGCTGACGGCAAAGAGTACCGTGTAGAATTCATATTCATTCATGCCATAATGCACTAACAGGGCGCCGCTGTGGGCATCCACATTGGGCCAGGGGTTCTTTATCTTTCCAATGGTTTGCAAAATAGGTGGCACAGCTTCATAAATATTCCAGACCGTTTTTACCAGCGGGTCATCGGGCATGTGCTTTTTGCCAAATGCCATCTGCGCTTCAAACCTCGGATCTGTTTTTCTCAGCACCGCATGGCCGTAACCCGGCACCACTTTCCCCTCGCTCAGGGTCTTCTTTACATAGTCTGCTATCTGTTCTTTGGTTGGCGTCTCTGTCTTCAATTCTTCCTGCATTTCAAATATCCATTTGATCACTTCCTGGTTGGCCAGGCCGTGCAGCGGGCCGGCAAGGCCGTTCATGCCGGATGCATAGCTGAGATAGGGGTCGCTCAATGCCGAACCTACCAGGTGTGTGGTGTGTGCCGATACATTGCCGCCTTCATGGTCGGCATGAATGGTCATGTAGAGCCGCATCAGTTCCTTGAAGCTCTCATCCTCGTACCCCATCATATGGGCAAGGTTGCCGGCCCAGTCCAGCAGCCCGTTGGGCTGAATGTGATCGCCAAACTTGTATTTGCGGCGGTAGATATAGGCCGCAATACGGGGCAGCCTTGCTATCAGGTCCATGCTGTCATCAAACACGGCTTCCCAGTAATCCCTTTTATTCAGCCCGGCGGCATATTTTTTGGCAAACTGGCTCTCGGTCTGCAGCGCCATCACACCGGTTACAAACTGTGTCATTGGGTGGGTGCCGATGGGCAGCGCTTCAATGGTATTGAAAACATGGGTGGGCACATGGCTTCTGCGCTGCCATACCGAACTGATGTGGTGCACATCATCTTCAGAAGGCAACTCCCCCACCAGCATCAGGTAAAACAATCCTTCGGGTAATGGTTCTGAGCCATCCGGCGCTTTGGCTAATTTCTCCCGCAACTCGGGAATGGAATAGCCGCGGAAGCGGATACCTTCCTGCGCATCTAACAGTGATGTTTCGGTAACGAGGCCCGTCATGCCCCTCATACCCTGGTATATCTGCGACAACTGTACTTCGCCGATCACCTTGCTGCCATGTTCTTTCAGCAGGTTTTTTAGCTCAACAGCCATCTTTTCAGATTTGGCTTTGAACCGGTCTTTTATTATTCCCATAATGCTTTATTTGAGGATGAATACTGTAATTCAGAGGGGTGGCCAAAAATACAAAAATGCTTCCGGGTCTGGGAATAATTCATGATGAAAGTTGCCCTAATCACAGCTATTTCGGTGTCCGGCGGTAGAGCCAGAAAGCCACCCCGGCGAATACGATATTGGGGAGCCAGGCGGCGATAAAGGGGGGAAGGTTTCCCTTGGTGGCAAACACGGTGGAGAAGCGGTCGGATAAAATAAACAATGCTGCTATGACTATGCCCAGAGCAATGTGCATACCGCTGCCTCCTCTTGTTTTTCGGCTGGCGATGACGGCCCCGATAAAAGTGAGCAGCAACACAGCAGCCGGAGTGGCGGTGCGGCGGTACTGTTCCACTTTCAGTACGTTCAGCCCTTCGGTGCCCCTTGCTTCTTCTCTGCGGATAAAGGCTGTTAACTCCGGTGTGGTCAGTTTGTCTTTGATGTAATAATCCTTACGCAGTTCATCGGGTTTCATGGGCAGGCTGATGATCATCGTTGGGTGATAGGTAAGCCGCTCTCCCATGCTGTCCACCTGCCTTTCGGCGGCATTCAGCAACTGCCATTTTTTAACGGCCGTGTCCCATTTTATTGTTTCGGCCCGCAGATTGTAGATAACCCTGTTGTCCTTTACTTTTTCCATAAAAAAAGTACGGGCTGTTTTGCTGCTGCTGTCAAAATCTTTCAGGCCAATAAAGCTGTTGCTGTCAATACGCAGGTAAAAGCAATTGTAACAGCCGCCGTACGAGGGGTTTTTGGAAGGATCGTTTTTATCAATATAGGTACTCTGAAAATTGCTGCGGATGCTAACAGCTTTTGGTATCCACCAGCGGCTGCCCGCCCAGAGCAGAACCGCCAGCAACAATCCCCCGATCAGGTATGGCCTCAGAAAGCGGTTGTAGCTGGTGCCGCTGGCCAGTATGGCAATCACTTCGGACCGAAGCGCCATTTTACTGGTAAAGAAGATGACGGCAATAAAAACAAACAGCGGAAAAAGCAGGCTCCATATCCAGGGCACAAAACCAAGATAATAGTTTTTAATAATGCCCATGGTGCCCAGTTTGGCCTTCACAAAATCATCGGACTTCTCACTGCTGTCAACCGCCACGGCCACCACGGTAAACAGTAAAAGGCAGAAGAAAAAAGTGACGAGCAGCTTTTTGAGTATGTACCAGTCGATCTTGCGCATACGGATGCGAAGTAACTGAATTTGGCCTTAAGTAAATGCAAAAGGATGATTTGTACAGCCAAAAAGCATTTAGCCGTCGGCTATTTAACTGTTCGGCTAGTATGGACTGACCACCTGTCAACTGAAACTATAATAAACTGTCAGCGGGTTTTTCATTCTTTCACACCCAGCAATTTTTTTATTTGCGCTTTTTTGGGGCCGGTATTAAAATCCCGTTCCCATATCCATAGGCGGTCAGAAGGCGGCACTTTGTAAAAATCAAACTTGCCCACCACCTTCATGTTGCGTAAATCAACACAGAGCCGTTGAAATGCCGAGTTAAGAATATCGCTGACTGTTTTTGTTGATGATGTGTTCACTGATAACTTCATCAGCAGCCGGTACTCATAAGCACACATCTCCACCTTAACGCCAAACTGAAATATCTTTTTAGTTTACTTTTCCAGTTGCTGCTTTATCTTATCGGCAGCATATAAAGCAATAGCGCCGATAGTAATTGTGGGATTGGCGGTACTGCCTGTAGTAAATACACTGGCATCAGCGATAAAAAGGTTTTTGTGATCATGCGTACGGCAGTCTTTATCCACCACAGATGTTTTAGGATCATTGCCCATTCTGCAGGTTCCCATGATATGCCCTGAGCCTGAGTAAGCATCCTTGGGGGTCATCTCCCAGGAATGCTGCGGGGCTTTCAGCAGCTTAAAAAGCTTTTTGATAATTGTCTGGGCAAAAGCTATTCCCTTTTTGCTGTACTCATCTACCTTCATTTTTATCTGCGGTTTCGGAACCCCGAGATCATCTTTGTAGCCGGAAAGTGTAATACGGTTTTCCGGATGGGGGAGCATGTCTGTTGAATAACTGAACCTGAATTGCCGGGTTATAATGTCTTCCAGTTCATGATTCAGTTCCTCTCCGAATAATTTAGGAAATTTATTCTGGAGCAATGATTCCAGCACATCAAAGGGGTGTTTGCCCCGGCCCCAGCCGTCGTTGCCAACCGTTAACCGAAACCCGCACTTTTCTTTTCTGAAGTCGCCATCCCGGTACACATCAATTGCTGAAGTAGATTGCGGCCCTCTGAACGGATATATTTTAAAAGGAAGAATGCAGGCGCCTTCGCCACCGAGGTGATCCATCAGGTTCCTGCCTACCTGGTCGCTGGAATTGGCAATCTTTGACATCAACAGCAGTTTGGGTGTTTCAATTGCATTGGCGGCTAATACAACAATTGAAGCCTCCGCTGTTTTTTCTTCCACTTTCTTACTGTCGCCGCTGATTTCCCATTGCTTGTAAATTACCCTGCTGATCAGCTTCCCGTTTTTATCAGTTTCCAGTTTCGTTACCACGGCTTTGTCAATCACCTCTGCCCCTGCCTGAATCGCTTTTTTCAATGTATAATAAGCTTCATACTTGGCCCCGGAAGGACAAACGGGGATACAGTTGTGGTTGCCTTCACAAGCCCTTCTTTCTCCGTATTTACTTTTAATTTGCTGGGAGAGCCGGGCCTGCGGTGTGGCAATTACCTTAACTTTTTTCCCTTCCACTACTTTTCCTTCCAGGATTTTTTTAATCAATTGATCGCTGTAGGCCTGGATAATCTGTTTCATGGGGTAGGGCCTTGATTTTTTCCCGTTAACCTCCTCATCCCATTCCTTATCGTTTCCTGAAATGCCGATTTCATCTTCCGCATCGCAATAATATTTTTCAAGGTCATCATAAGAAATAGGCCAGTCATCTGCCACGCCAAACTTTGTTTTCATTTTAAAATCACTGGGCAAAAACCTCGGGCAATTGCCCCGCCAGCTCCAAGTGGTGCCGCCGGCAATCCGCAGGTATTGGCTTTTGAATGGATCAGGCCCCGTTTGCACAAAGAATTGCTTTTTAGCCGGATCGTATAAGCTGAAATCAGCAACATCCGAACTGGGTGCAAACTTATTATTGGCATCTGCTCCTTTTGTGTACGGAAGGTTCGGAATTTTATCTTTCTGCGCCAGCGTGGAAAAATTATCCAAAAATTTATTCCTGTCTGTACGGGTATCCCCTGCTTCAAGGATCAAAACTTTAAACTTTTGCTTTGCCAGCTTTAAAGCCACTAACGACCCGGTTATTCCTGACCCGATTATTATTACATCGTATTTTTTTGCGGTTGCCATGTTGTTTCTTTTTAAAAGTTATTTTTTCAAAGAAGGTTTTTTACCCCAATAACCATATTTCTTTTTTTTATCCGCCCCCGGGGCTTCGGTATGTACAATTTTCCAGAGCAACCCTTCATTGTACTGCTCCCTTGTACGGATGTCCGTCTTATCATCAGCGGGGGCAAACTGTGAGGTGTACCAAAGACGCAGCATCTGCTGGATGATGACTGCAAAATCAGGGTTCTCCGTCAGTTTTCTTTTCAGCTCAAATTCAAGATAAGGGCCCGGCCCTGAAGCTGTGATTTTGTCAATTTCCGAAAATACTTTCTGCATATCAGCCGGAAACTGTAGCTGGAGCCGGTTCAGGTATTCTTCGGCAATTTTTACCGGCAGCTTTTGATTGGCTGTCAGATGCTCTGACAACAGGAGAAATTTTTCTAATTCGGGGTTCTTATTCATAATTCAGGGATTTATATCTGTCGAAAAATTAATTTAAATGCTATTAAAGGAACGACCAGCTAAAACCGGGCTTATTATTTACCCGGTCAATACTTTCGTACACGGCAGATAATCACGGTGCAATTATATATTTCCGTCATTACATACCGGTGCATAGCTTACATGAGGAAAGGGATTATTGGAATAATGGGAACAGTTACAGAGGGCGGGTTAAACAAAACACTACTTCTTTTTTCTTAGTTTTTCGGCTTTGGCTGGAAGAATTTCAGGTCTTCCGGCAGGTATTTTAATTTTAACTTATTGACGCTTACAATATCTATCACAAAGTCCAGCGCATCCGTTGTATGGCTGATGGACATTATTTCAACAATGTCCCCTTTGGGAGGAAGAAATTTATTCCGGAAATTTTTAAGGGTTTTGGCATATCCAAGGCTCTTTGCGTTGTGAAAATCTGCCAGCCTGCGGAACAGTTTAGGGAATACAATCTCCTTGTCTTCAAGGTCCACCAGCTTTATGGCACGGAACCCTTTGTTGCTGCTGTCGCCGGTGGTTGGGTGCCATATGTTTTTTTTATTTTGTCTGGCTTTTTTTAAAGCGCTTATTAATTCATTCCGCAAATCATAAAAAAGGGTATTATAAAAAACAGGATACACAAACCCCGCCTGCATCATTTTATAATTAACACTCCTCCGGAGCATTTGCTTGTCAAGGTATATATCCTCCCTGCCATCACCCAATGGAGTGCTGCCTGCAAAAGCAAATGCAACCGGCCTTTTGTAGAGCGGGTTATCTATATACCGGGTCAGGATGTAGCCCGGCAACCCATCCTGCGCCACACCGGTTACCACTTTTCCGGATGGCCCCAGCTGAACACTGGTGAACCCGATTAATTTTAAGAGTTGCAGAGTGGCATCAGTGGCCGGTTTCATAGGCTGATGATTTCCCTTGTAATGGGTTTCCAGCGCATCAATAGCCTCAATGCGAAGTTGCACTGTGCCATCGGAAGGGGAGGTTAAATCTGCCGTAACAGGTTTGCCTGCTTCTGTCGTCAGCTTTTTCCAGTTGGCTTTATTATTTGCTTTGAAGCGGATTGAATCGCCGTCAGGCTGCTTGCCCAGCACATGGAAGGTTCCTTTAATGAGAGTGAATGGCATAGAGTTAAGTTTTATGGTTTAAAGGCGGGATGTGAGCCTTAATAAAGGTAATTGTATCAAGACTATCTGACAATACCAGTTTTGTGGTATTTTTAAGCAGAAACCCTTGTTTTTCTTTTCCCATTTTGAAGATACTAACCCAATCCATGAACCACCTCTACTTTGGCGACTGCATCGATGTGCTGAAAGAAATAGCAAAAGAGCATCAGCAGCCCGTCCGTCAAAAAATAAACTTTCAAGAAAGCAAAACGGGATAAGGAAAGAGCAGTAAGGGGTTGTTTGATTGAGAGATAATCTATCTTGCCAATGTCAGGCCAAAGGAAAAACTTTTTACCTTTTTAAATAGCGGCTCTTCATTGCCGTTGTTATAAACAATACTTATTCCTAAGTTTTTAATGACGTAGAAATCCAGCCGGGCATAAAAATAATTCATGGTTTTGTCCGTAATTATATTGGGATCATCTTTGAAAACATTGTTATACTTATAATAAGCGTTAAGCTTAATTTTGTAAAAACTGGAATCTTTGCTTTTTAGAATAGATGAATTTAAAAAGACAGGGAAAAGGAACCTGCCATACTTATTTTTTAGCTTACTTTTTATATCCCGTAATCTGGTGCCATGAGCCCAATAAAGGCCAGAAGAAATATCTATAACAAATTGCTCGCTGTGTGATGTGTGGCTGTAAACTGCTCCCAGCCCTTTACTAATATACCTTAAATGGTTGTTTAGAGATTTATCGCTGACAATTTCAGGAAATACTTCCACACTGAATGAAAAAATATCGCCTTTAATAGTGCCATCATATGCTATTCCTGCTGGTAGAGAAATGCTTATATTATTTGGTGCTACTGTTGTCCCAGAACCAACATTAACATCTGCAGTTGGCCTTATAAAAACCCCAAAGTTTCCGCCTATTGCTTCGTTGAGAAGCCAGTAGGTGCCTGCAGCCTCACTTTTTGAAGGATTTCTGTTGAAGTCAAGTTGTACAGTGTAATTTGTGGAATCAGGATAAATATAATTTTTTGCATAAGCGATTGAGAATATTCTTTCTTGGGAAAAGCCATCAAAAAGCTGAATAACAAGAAAACCGCTAATTAAGATTTTTTTTATCATACAGAAAACTTTTAAACATTTGTTGGGGTGTAAACTTGTTCAATGTAATCTATAAGCTGTTTTACTTTTTTAATATTAGTATATAACTCATTGGTAAGCCAAGTTGTACGTATTCTTGAAAATTCTTTTTTTAGTTTTCTGGCGAAAACAGCTTTAACAGATGATGAAATAAATCTATCAAGAGAGTCCTTATTTACATTTATTTCAGACTCTTCGAATCTGCTGTTTTGCGCAATTACTTTTTTGACCCCGGAAGTAATTTCTGTCCTGTTCATATAAACGGTGTTTTAGTTTGCAAACGAATGTAAAAATATAAGTACTTTTTCCTTAGCAAACAACCTTTCACACGTTCACTCCCAATGTTTTCACACCGCCAGGCCATTAAATTCTCAGAAAGGAAAAGGTAAATGCAAGTTGTGACAAGGAACATAAAAAGTCAATACCAGTTTAGTAGTATTTTCAGCGGCGCCGGAGTCAAAAACACCTGTTTTATTCCCGCCCGGCCGGGACTTAACAATCCAACAGGGTCTGACAACGGTTTTCTTTTGCATTTTTGTGGTCAGCTTAAACCCCCAAAAAACTTACAAACATGAAAAAACTATTGTTTCTTGCTTTGCTCACAGTATCATTTAATTCATTTGCCCAGGACAGCACCCAGGTGGAGCAGTATTGCCGGTTGGTGGCGCAAAACCGCCTTCTTTCCAACCGGGTAAATATTGATGTGGACTTTGGCGATGAAAGAAAACTCTTTACCGATAACCGTATGCGGGATGAAGAAAGCGGGAGGCTGAAGAAGTTTAACACCGTGGTGGACGCACTGAACTATATGGGTGCACAGGGCTGGATGCTCGTCAATGCCTTTCCCGTGCCAGATGGTACCAGCAGCAACACATTGCACTATTACTTTAAAAAGAGTTTCAGGAAGGAAGAGCTTCGTTGATAAATCAACGCTAATAGCTACAGCCGTGTTTGCAGCCGGGTGATCATTTCATTTTTCCAACCAGTGTAATCACCGGCAAGGATGTGCTTTCTTGCCTCCCCCATCAGCCACCTGTAAAAAGCGAGGTTATGGATGCTGGCGATAGTGTAACCGAGAAATTCTTTTGCTTTCATCAGATGGCGAAGATATGCCTTGCTGTAATAGTTACTCACTTCACAATCCAGCCCTTCATCTATGGGTGAAAGATCAAACTCCCATTTTTTATTATCAATATTGATGACACCAGCGGTGGTAAACAGCATGGCATTTCGTCCGTTGCGGGTGGGTATCACACAGTCAAACATATCAATGCCCATGCCGGTACATTCGAGGATATTCCAGGGAGTGCCCACTCCCATCAGGTAGCGGGGTTTTTCTTTGGGCAGATTATCACAGCACCAGTCGCATATTTCATACATGGCGGGTTCAGGTTCTCCCACACTTAACCCGCCAATGGCATTGCCGGTTGCATTTTTCGAAGCAATGTATTCGCATGACTGCCGGCGCAAATCTTTGAATGTTCCTCCCTGCACTATGGGAAAAAGGCTTTGAGTATAGTTGTACTTGTCTTTTGTGTTGTTGAATTGCTGAATACATCTGTCAAGCCAGCGGTGGGTAAGTTCCATGCTTTTTTGTGCATACTTCCGGTCGCTGCCTCCGGGCGGACATTCATCAAAAGCCATGATGATATCGCCGCCGATGGTACGCTGAATATCCATCACATTTTCCGGGGTGAACAAATGCCGGCTGCCATCAATATGTGACTGAAAAGTGACGCCTTCTTCTTTTATCTTTCTTGTTCCCGCCAGAGAAAAGACCTGGTAGCCCCCGCTATCGGTCAGGATGGTTTTATTCCACCCCATAAACCGGTGAAGGCCCCCCGCTTTTTCCAATACTTCCAATCCCGGGCGCAGGTATAAATGATAAGTGTTGCCGAGGATGATCTGGGCTTTCACTTCGTTCAGCAGTTGCTGTTGCGTTACGGCTTTCACACTGCCGGCTGTGCCAACGGGCATAAAGACTGGTGTCAGAATTTCGCCATGATCAGTGGTGATATGACCTGCTCTGGCCCTTGAACTTTTTTTTATGTTAGCAAGTTTAAAAAATGATGATGACATAAATGAAAATTAAGCGAAACTAATCAAATAGAAATTCAAAGATCCCGGAAAGAATTTTTACATTGTACCAAGATCTATTTAAAAAATTCCTACTTTTAAATAAACAACGCTTTTCCGGTATGAAAAGAATCCCGTTTTTTTTAATGTTTGTCGCTGTTTCAGTTCATGCCTTTTCACAGGCTAAATATGAAAGCGGTTATTTTATAAAGGAAAATAATGAAAAAATAAACTGCCTTATCAGAAATGATGACTGGGCCAATAACCCAGTAAAATTTCAGTACCGGATGAGTGCTGATTCAAGACCCCTGACCGCCGAAATATCAGACATAAAAGAGTTTGGGATCGGCAACTACATAAAATTTAAAAAATTTACAGTTAGTATTGATAAGACTACAGACGAAATTGAAAAATTAGGTTTGATAAGTGCGCCTGAGTATATAACGGAAACTTTATTACTTAAAACGCATCTTGAAGGAAAAGCCACCCTCTACTCGTATGAAAGCGGCAGGTTGCAGGTCTTCTTCCTTCAGGTTGATACTACTGTCCCGAAGCAGCTGGTTAAGAAACCTTTTGCGAAGGGAAACGGACAGATGGCATACAATGATTTATTCAGACTTCAGTTATTACAATCGCTTAATTGCGGCAACCCGCCTAACTTTGCCGAAATCAGATATGACCTCAAAGATTTTATACGGATAATAAATGAGTATAACAGCTGCTCGGGCTCAACCTCTTTAAGTTACAATACCAATAAATTAAAAAAATCATTTTTGCACCTTTCCGTAAGGCCCGGGTTAAAAAATTCTTCTTTTAAAGCCACCGGGGTGGTTACTGGCCCCAATTTTCCGAATGCCACTGTTTTTACTTTTAAGAACCAAAGTACTTTCAGGCTTGGCTTTGAGGCAGAAATTACATTTCCATTTAATAAAGGCAAATGGAATTTCATAATTGAGCCAACATATCAGTACTACAAATCCGCATCCATCAATTCCGGGCAGAAGGTATCAGCAGACTATAAATCATTTGAGTTACCTGCAGGTATCAGGTATTACACGTTTTTGAATGAAAATTCCGGTATTTTTTTAAATGTTCTTTATGTATTTGATTTTTCTTCAAATTCCACACTGGATTTTGAAACCTCACCCGATCTTGTCATAAAATCAGGAAACAGCATCGCTGCCGGAGCTGGATGGAAATACAAAAAAAAATACAGTATTGAACTCAGATACGGAAGCAAAAAGGAACTGTTGAAAGAATACTCCTTTTGGTCTTCAGAGTACGGGTCTTTTTCCGTAATTCTTGGATTTTCTTTTTTATAACTTCTTTTCTTCGCTTATACAGTCAGTCGAAAAACATTTATGCAAACGATCATTTCGTTTTGCTTTGTATAAAGCCTTTGCCTGCCTCCCTACCTGTCTGATTATTCCAGCACTTTTTCAAAATAAACAATATTGCCATTTCTTGTGACGCCTTCTGCCACAATTCTTATTTTTTTGGTAAAATCATTATTGAAAAATTTTATTTCTGCTATGCCTTTTTCTGCAGCAGCATAGGGCTGCCAGAAAAGTGTTTTCCGTGCATCTGTCTGAACTTGTGTCTCCTCTTTATTGTAATCCGGCATCGAAAATTCCTTTGACACGGTATAGCCTGTGATTTTTTGTTCAGACAACTGGTACCTGTCTTTTTCCCAATAGCCTTCGTCGCCGGGTTTTTTCAGAAATATGGCAATGGCGGGCGGAAAGCCCGGCTCCCCTGCAAGTATCGGGATGAATTTAATCACTGCCACTTCACACAGACGGATGCCATCCACCAGATCTCTGTCAATTCTTGTATTATTAAGATAGAACACCGAAACGATGGTTTCGCCACCCGTTTCCCTTCCATAGTAAGCAAGTTCTCTTCTCCCCCTTACAAAGCGCTGGGAAATTCTGCGCATTTTTGAACCTATATAGGCAAACAGGTCGGTGAGCCGGGCCGCCGGGCGGGCATTCGTCAAATGCCATGATGATATCACCGCCGATGCAACGCTGAATATCCATCACATTTTCCGGGGTGAAAAGATGTTTGCTGCCATCAA
>JBQTHS010000145.1:0-19518 GCA_052389635.1 Bacteroidota bacterium
TTCTCCCCTTTCTCTCTGATCTGCTCTTCCGTCCACAATAAACTCATGGAGGTGGAAATGCAGCGGCTCATAATGGCATCGCTGGCGCTAAAGTTTTTATTAGCCTGTTCCGTCACCCTTGTTTTTAATTCGGGGCTGAGGGCATTTTTCAGGTGTTCCCACTTTCGGATATAATGCCAGTTATTGTCGTACCAGTAAAAATTGCCGGGTAATATTCCCTGTGTTTTCATTTCAACTATCACGGCCCTTGTGATTTCTTCGGTCGGTAAGAACCAACTTACAAAACTGCAACTGTCACCCCCTGGGTCCGGTATCCGGCGGAAAGAAATTTCAGGAACAGCCGCCAGAATATTTTTTAGCAGGGCATAGTTCTTTTTCTGGATGGCGAGGAATTCCGGCAGTCTTTTTATCTGTGCAAGACCAACAGCGGTATGCAGTTCGGAGATACGGTAGTTATAGCCAATGAAGGGGTGCAAATCGGCGCCACGGTCAGCGCCTTTGTGGTCATGACCATGATCGGTATACCCGTCACTCTTAATAAATACATCTTCCCGGTTGGTCATTACCACGCCGCCTTCCCCGCAGGTCATGGTCTTTACAAAGTCAAAAGAGAATGTTCCCGCATCACCTATTGTTCCCAAAAATTTTCCTTTGTACGTGGCGCCGATGCTCTGGCAGGCATCTTCCAGCAGGAGGAGCCTGTGTTCTTTACAAATAACGGTCAGCGCATCCATATCCGCCATGCTGCCGCACATATGCACCGGCATAATGGCTTTTGTTTTTGGGGTGATGGCTTTACGGACCGATCCCGGGTTCATGGTCAGCGTATCATCCACATCCACCAGCACAGGAACAGCGCCAACACTTAGTACGGCTTCAAAACTTGCAACAAAAGTGAAGGAAGGGCAGATAACCTCATCTCCATAACCAATACCCAATGCACTCATTGCCGTGGTCAGCGCAGCAGTGCCGCTGGAAGTAAGCTGAGCGTAGTTACAACCAAATGTTCCGCAGATGGCGGCTTCCAGTTCCCTGCTTTTCCAATGACCCTTGCGCATACCGTCAAATCCATAGCGCATCAGGATGCCATTGTCCAGCACATCATTCAGTTCTTTTCTTTCTTTATCACTCCAGAGTTCGTAGCCGGGAATATGGGAGAATTAAAAATGAATAATTAATAATTGCCGCAGGTCAGGATTTCCCACAAGGTTTTACAAAGGTAAAAACAGATTGCGAAAGATGATTTATAATTATTTTATGACCCCGACCCCGGCCCGGATTATGTTTTCTGTGTACTTTGTTGTGGATGAACTGGATGAGAATATTTTTAGGAATGATTCTTTTTTTGATGCCATTATTGGCCACTGCTCAGATAAAAGTTGGGTTGAAAGCAGGAGGAAACCTTGCAAATTTTATTTATCACCCGGAGTATGATGGTGACAAGAAAGGAGCCGGGACTTTCCTGCTTCGATTTAAGGCTGGCATAATGCTGGAAGTCCCGTTGAATGATAATGATAACTGGTTTATCTATACAGGAACTTATTATAATGGAAAAGGGAACAGGGTCAGGGCAAAACATACCTCCCCTCCCTTTGACACAATTATTACTTATCTCAACTACATTGAATTACCAGTTATTGTCGGGTATAAGTTTTCTTCTGGGAATAACGGCCGGGTAATAGCCGGTGCCGGACCATATGCGTCTTATGGTTTCAAGGGAAAAGTGGTATACAACAATTCCCCGGAAAGAACCGAACGAAACCTTCACCGTAGTGCCGGCGATTATAAAAGAATTGATTTTGGCTTCCTGGTATCAGGTATGTATGAGTACAAAGAAAAGTTTGGAATACGCTTCGACTACTCAGGAAGCATTCCGGATATTTCCCGTCATGGTTGGAAAGAAACAAATAATGTTTTCAGTTTTTCTTTTTTCTTTTATTTCATAGAAAAGAAAAACAAAGACGAGTAAAGTTTTATGGGGTATAAAACTGCCATTTCCCGTCCGGTTGCACCAGTATCGCAATCTCACTCAGCTCACTTTCATTATTATTCTTTCCTACGGCGGTAATAACGTAGCGGTAAGAAAAATGATCCGATGAAAGAGCCTCCTTGAGTTGAAAACCCTCGGGTCTGGTAACGATCCTCGAAAGATACTTGGGCTGGTTGCCGAAAGTCTCACCGTGTGTATCGGCGGCATATTGATACACCACATAATATTTGATATCCACATGATTTCTCGGATCGGGCCGCACATTCAGTTGTATGATGGAATCATCGGTGATCCTGCGGTCAACAATCGGTGGCCAGGGTTTTTCATTATGTATCCAGCGCATGGGCGGCAGCAGGGCCGGGTACCGGTAATAAGTGTTCTGCAGGCTGTCGTTCCAGCCATTGGGGTTATTATTGAATGACTTACTGCTGAAATAAACACTGCCTTGCACATTGGGGTAACGGCGGAGCAGTTTTATCTGGTTGGGAATCTGGTCAGGATTATTCCAGCCCGCCTCTTTGCCTCCGGCCCGGTATATGCCATGGCCGATATACACATGTTTGCCATAACTATGGCGGCTCCACCAGTCTAATAGTTTTTCATAGGCAACTTTATCATGGTTAATTTCCAGGTAAAGCTGCGGCGCTACATAATCAATCCATCCTTTTTTCAACCACAATAAAATATCGGCAAATAAATCATCATAATTTGTCTGGCTGGCTTTGCTGTCGCTTCCTTCGGGGTCATCTTCTTTATTTCTCCATACGCTGAAAGGGGAAATTCCAAACCGGCACATCTTTTTTTCCCGCTTGATGGCGATACTTAAAGCCAGTATAATGGAATCCACATTACTTCTGCGCCAGTCATCCTTTTTTAATGTACTGCGGGAGTTCTTATAAGAAACTTCATCAGGAAACTCCTGTCCCGGAATACGATAGGGATAAAAATAGTCATCCATATGGATGGCATCTATATCATAGCGCTTCACAATATCTCTTACCACCTTTACCGTAAATTCCTGTGCCTGTTTGTTGCCGGGGTCAAAGTATTTTTTATTTCCGTAGGTCAAAAACCATTCCGGATGGATGCGGGTAACATGGTTGGCGGCTATGCTGGCGTTCTGTATATTGAAATTGGCCCGGTAGGGGTTCAGCCAGGCATGCAGTTCCATTCCCCTTTTATGCGTTTCTTCAATCATGAACTGCAGCGGATCGTAATAAGGAGACGGAGGTTGCCCCTGCACACCTGTCAGCCACTGGCTCCAGGGTTCGTACGGGGAAGGATAAAAAGCGTCGGCAGCAGGGCGCACCTGCGCAATGATGGCATTCATGCCCAGCTTCTGGTGCATGTCGAGCTGGCGGATAAAATCAGCTTTCTGCTCTGCTATAGTGGAGTTGCGGGGCGGCCAGTCTATATTGTCAACCGTAGCGATCCATACGCCGCGGAATTCATACTTGGGCTGGGCCTGAATAAAATGAGAATTGAACAGTACACAGTACGAAAGTAGGAGATACTTTATTTTCATGTGGTGGAGATGATTGCTGCGAAAATACATCATTCAGTGCCATCTCTGATCCTGTCCAGCAGGTCGCTGAGAATATTAGCATCTTTTTCAGAAAGCCTGCTCAGTACACTGTCTATTTCATCCTGTTTGAGATCAAGCCGTTCAAGCAGTTTTTTGCCTTTATCAGTAATGATCACATCCACCAGGCGACGGTCTGACTTACAGGTTATTTTTTTTACCAGTCCTTTGGCAATGAGGCGGTCCACGATGCGGCTGGTATCACTCATTTTTTCCAGCATCCGTTCCCGTATCTGCAGGGTGGAAAGGGGTTGCGGAAAACTGCCCCGCAGGATGCGCAGGATATTAAACTGCTGGGCGGTGATATCTTCGGCTTCAAAAATGCACTTAGTCCGGTCCCTCATCCAACTCACCGTATAGATCAGGTTGATGGCAGCTTTCTGGTGCACATTCCGGAACCGTGTCTGCTTAATATCGTTTTCAATACCCATGGTCATGATTCTTCCGGATAAAAGTAAAAAGTTTCAGGCGAAGCAAAATGCTTTACCGGAAACTTTTGGAATGAATTGTAGCTTTTGCCGGATTAGTTGTTGTAATAAAACTTCTCTTCCACTATTTTCCCGTTTTTCCAGCGCTGCACGGCCAGTTGGCGGTAGTTACGGGTTCCAAAATCTTTATGGGTGAAGTCCATCCACCACTCAATAGCCGCAATATCATCGCTGATAACGGTATTCAATACTTTGGCGCCACGGAATTCTGTAAGGCCGTTTACAAAGGTTTCTTCGTACTGGCGGTTTACAGCTTTGCCCACCCGGACAGGGTAGTCGTTGTCCTGCATAACTACATCATCGGCATAAAATTTTTCAAAAGCTTCTATGGTTTTGCCTTCCAGTATCATCTGGTTCAGCTGATCCACAAGGGTTCTTAAGTCACTCATTGTATAAGTTTTAGACTGGATAAATAAATTAACAGCACAAAATTAATGTTGCAACATTGAAATAACAAATAAATCTTCCTGAATAAGGGATCCTTAGCCATTTATTAACACTGGCCGGGCAGCGATGGTGCAAAAAATCCCCTCTTTGTGGTATTGCCGTATAGGCAAAAAAGCAGTTCCTTTATAGCCGCAACCTTAATTCCACCGGACCATGAAACTTTTATCCGAATCTATCCGCCACTTTTTTGAGGGCTTCGCCTCCTTTTACACATCTATTTTTGATGAAATGAAAAGATGGTAATTGGTTAATCAGGGGGGTATTCTTTCAACTGTCCGATATTTATTTTTTAGCCTTTGATATCGGAGATTAATGGTTCGCCAGCTACTTACTTCTTGTTAATAACTTTTTTGGTATAAGATAACCTCAAACAGAACAGGAAAACCCGGAACTAAGGACTTAATTAACCAGTTAACCAATCAACTACTTAACCCCTTCTTCAGTTCTGCCGCCAGCTTAAAAATAGTAAAAAGGTGATGCGCTTCATGCAGCAGGAAAAAATTCAGCCATTGCAATAATGTCATCTCACCAAATGCGGGATGGATCCCCGTCTTTGTATAATCTGTTTCGGGAAATGTAAGTATGCCGGAAGCAATCTCTTTCCGCAGGGCGATGAAGTCATGCATTATTTCCCTGAAAGTTTTATGGCAATTATCCAGGAATAGCGGGTCGCCTTCGGCGGTGTAACGGGTAAAAGCAGGTTTATTACCTTCCAGGATCTGCCTCACCCGGGCAATGAATATGTGCTGATAGGTCTGGAGGTGTACAATGTTTTCAAAAACGGACCACTTGCCCGCTACCACCTGCCGTCTGATCTGTTCTTCCGACAGACCGTCAATCATATCCACCAGTGATTTATGCTGGTATTGTAAACGGGTGGACAGTGATGATGGCATTTGCATAACTGAACGCTTTAATCGTTGCTCCAAACCCTGGTCCCTTCGCTACAGTTTGAACACCCTTCCTTGCACTCGGGGTGACAAACGAAGTTCCTTCTCATTTATCTTTCCCAAACTTTTGTTCCTTCACTACAGTTTGAACAGATATCAATGTTCTTTCTTCCTTTCAGTATTTGCCGCCTGAATTTACTGTATTCTCCGTTCTTCCAGATTTCTTTGAAGGGTTTTTTCTTTAAATCACCCAACTGATGCTGCGCATCTTTGTCAAAACAGCAGGGGGCCACCAGACCGTCCCAGGTAATGACAGGGTCATGCCATAGCCTCCAGCAGTGATTGGCCAACTTCCCCTTGAATTCATGCCCGTTGGCTGCTTTGCGGTAACGGCTGTATTTATCTGTTGCCGGAATCAGCTTGTTCGGATCATTTTTAAAATCATATACCTGGGCCGTTTTAAACCACACATCATCCACACCAATTTCTTTGCATAGTCGTTTTACATCCTCAATCTGGTGTTCGTTGGGTTTCACCACCAAAAACTGGAACACCACAAACGGTTTTTTGCTTTTCAGTTCTTTTTTCCATTTTACAATATTCTTCGCGCCGTCAATCACTTTGCTAAGTTGCCCGCCCACCCGGTACTGCTGATACACTTCCTGTGTGGTGCCGTCAATAGAAATGATGAGACGGTCCAGCCCGCTTTCAATAGTAAGTCTGGCATTTTCATCATCCAGGTAATGGGCATTGGTGGAGGTGGCGGTATATATTTTCTTTTGTGAAGCATACCTGACCATTTCTAAAAAAGAAGGATTGAGATAGGGCTCGCCCTGGAAATAAAAAACAAGGTAAAGCAGGTCTTTATGCAGCTGGTCAATGGTCTCGCTGAAGAAATCTTTTTGCAGCATCCCGGTGGGCCGGGTAAATGCCCTCAGTCCGCTGGGGCATTCAGGGCAGCGGAGATTGCAGGAGGTTGTCGGTTCAAACGAAATAGAAACGGGATAACCCCATTGAACCGGCCGTTTGGTCCATTTGCTGATATAATAACTGCCCAGCACCTTCATCCCGTTCCATGCACGGCGGGGAGTGAGCTTGGATAATAAATTAAAACTATCTCTCCGGTTGAACTTTGCCATCGGGGATAAAGTTACAGATTCGGCCCGTAGCAGTCCGGCGTACAAACTAAGTTGCTATCTTCAGAGAGCAATGTCTTCCCCGGTTTTTCCATACCGTATTTTCCCGCTTGGCGATACGGCCATCACGGTTGATTTCGGAAATATCATTGACGGGCAAATTAACAGGGAAGTGATTGCCCGTTTCAATGAGCTGCAAAATGACCCGCTGCCCGGAATGACGGAAGCCGTGCCAGCTTACAGCTCCTTTACTGTTTACTATGACATCCCGGCAGTAAAACAAAAAACGGGAAATAACACGGTTGTTTTTGAATGGATGAAGCAGCAAATAAAGGCAAGGCTCCTGCAACCTGCCAGGCACCGGGAGATGAATGAAAAACTGGTAAAAATACCCGTTTGTTATGATAATGAGTTTGCCCCGGACATACAGTGGGTGGCCGGGGCCAAAAACATCAGCAAGGAAGAGCTGGTGCAGGTGCATACGTCAAAGATGTACAAGGTATATATGCTGGGGTTCCTCCCCGGGTTTGCCTACATGGGCGAGGTGGATGAGAAGATCGCTGTGCCCCGCAAACCGCAACCGGTAAATATTGCAGCAGGCAGTGTGGGTATCGCCGGAAAACAAACGGGCGTCTATCCGCTGGCCTCACCCGGCGGCTGGCAGATTATCGGGAGAACTCCGGTGAAACTGTTTAAAGCCCATCCAAATCCCGGCTCGCCGGGACAAGCTCTCCCCGCAGGCGAGGCTTTGAAAGACTCCGGAAATTCTAAATCGTATCATGATAACCCAACGCTGTTAAGGGCAGGGGATAGTGTTGAATTTTATCCGGTAAATAAAAAAGAGTTTGATGAAATCTTTGCGACTGAAACATTTTATTGCTAAAACTTTTTTGTGTTAATCTGTGCAATCTGTGAGAGATCCCAATGAGTTTACAAATCATCAAAGCAGGTATTCTTGATACCATACAGGACGGTGGCCGTTATGGTCATCAGCATCTCGGAATCAATCCTTCCGGGGCAATGGATAAATACGCCATGCAGGTAGCCAATGCACTGGTGGGCAACCGGCTGACTGAAGCGGTGATTGAAATGCACTTCCCCGCCTCCGTTTTTTTATTTGGCTACCCGGCGCTGATTGCTGTAAGCGGGGCCAATTTTTCCGCGGCCATTAACGGCGATGCTATTCCGCACCTTCACCCGGTATGGGTAAATAAAAATGATGTACTGCAGTTTCGCAAACCTGTTCAGGGGGCAAGAGCATATATGGCCATAGCCGGGGGGATGCAGACAAATGAATGGATGGGCAGCCACAGCACACACCTGAAAGCAATGGCAGGGGGCTATAATGGGCGAAACTTACATAAAGGAGATGAGATTCTTTTCCGGCAATCCTTTCCGCCTACTCCCGGCGAGGCTGATTTTATAGTTCTTCCCTGGCAGGCAGATATAAAATATGCTGATGATACAAAGGAACTGCTGACGCTGCAGGGCAATGAATGGGACCGCCTTAGCACCGAATCAAAGGAAAATTTTACAATGACCTCTTTTGTCATCACCCAGCAGTCGGACAGGATGGGTTACCGGCTAAACAATATCCCGCTGCCGGTGATGACCAATGAAGAAGTGGTCTCCTCCGCTGTTAGCTTCGGAACTGTTCAGTTATTGCCCGATGGCAAACTCATCATCCTGGTGGCCGATCACCAGACCACAGGCGGTTACCCGAGAGTAGCGCATGTCATTTCCGCACAGCATTCCCGGCTGGCGCAACTGAAAGCCGGGGATAAAATACATTTTCGTTTTACAGACCTGAAAACGGCAGAAGAGCTATGGGTAAAACAGCAGCAACATTTGCTGCAACTGCAAAATGCATGTACTTTCAGGCTGAATGAATACTTTAAGATATGAAGACGGGTAAAGAAAAAAAATTCAATTCAAAAGACTCTCCGGAAGCCTCCCCTCTCCATTTATGGAGAGGGGCTGGGGGTAAGGTTAATTGCGATATGGGCGAAGGCGCCGGCAACGACGAACAACTCATACCATTCATCCATTCTGCAAATATCGCCTGCGGCTATCATGCAGGTGATGCCGGCACCATGCAGCAGACGATTGAACTTTGTATAAAGCATAATGTAACCATCGGCGTACACCCTTCTTTTCTGGACCGGGAGAATTTTGGCAGAACCGAAATAAGCCTGTCCGGGGCTGAGTTGTCTGATCTTATCACACAGCAACTCATCATCTTTGCCGAGGTTGCAGATGCATGCGGGGCAAAGATGCAGCATGTAAAACCGCATGGAGCATTATACAATATGTCTGCAAAAGACCCGGGTGTTGCCGCAGTAATTGCAAACACAGTTAAAGATTTTGACAATCATCTTGTTTTATTGGGACTAAGCGGCAGCCCATCCATCACCGAAGCAAAAAAAGCCGGGCTGAAAACAGCCAGCGAAGTTTTTGCCGACCGCACTTACCGGGACGACGGCTCACTCACTCCACGGTCTCAGCCCAATGCATTGATAGAAGAAGCAGATCAGGCAGTATCGCAGGTGCTGGAAATGCTGAGAGAAGGAACTGTAACAACTGTTTCGGGAAAAAAAATCCCAATTATAGCAGAAACCATCTGCATTCACGGGGATGGTAAGCATGCGGTTGAGTTTGCTAAAGCAATTCATAAACTTCTTAAAAAAGAAAATTCAAATCAATAAAGAATCCACAAATAATCAGATTCATCAAAAGCCCCTCCTGCGGAGGGGTTGGGGAGGCCCCATATTAGGCGCCGCTTTCCTGATGGCCACTTCCGCCATCGGCCCCGGCTTTTTAAATAATACCAGTGCTTTTACACAGCAACTGCTCACCAGCTTCGGTTTTGTCATTCTTATTTCTGTGATCATAGACATCGGGGCACAGCTCAATATCTGGCGTATCATCACCGTCAGTGAAAATAGGGCACAGGATTTATCCAATAAACTCTTACCCGGTCTTGGATATTTTTTGGCGATGCTGGTCGCTTTCGGCGGTCTGGCCTTTAATGTCGGCAATATCGCCGGTTGCGGACTCGGTCTCGAAGTGCTCACCGGTATGGATGCCAAATGGGGCGCCGTCATCAGTTGTATCATCGCTTTATTCATCTTCTGGGCAAAAGAAGCCGGTAAAGCCATTGACCTGTTTGTGAAGATCCTCGGCGTTGCTATGATTGGTCTCACTGTCTATGTCATGTTTGCATCACAGCCGCCTTTTGCAAAGGCCATTGCACACACATTCTGGCCAAAGGAAATTGATGTGGGGATGATTGTGGCGCTGGTGGGCGGAACGGTGGGCGGCTATATTAGTTTTGCCGGGGCGCACCGCCTGCTGGATGCAAATGTGAAAGGGGTGGCAGCCATTCCGCAGGTAAACAAAAGTTCTGTCACCGGCATTGTCGTTACCGCCATCATGCGCTATGTATTGTTTTTGGCTGCGCTGGGAGTGGTATGGGGTGGCGCTGCGCTGGCGGAGAAAAATCCTGCGGCTTCGGTATTTCAGATTGCGGCGGGTAATGCAGGATATAAATTTTTTGGCGTGGTGCTATGGTGTGCCGCCATCACTTCTGTTATCGGGGCGTCTTTTACTTCCGTCTCTTTCTGGAAAACATTCAGCCCGGCGCTGGAAAAAAATCAACGCTGGCTGATATCCGGTTTCATTGTATTCTCCACCATCATTTTCATTGCGATTCAGCAACCCCCGTCAAGCATACTCGTAATGGCAGGTATCCTGAACGGGCTGATACTGCCGGTAGCATTGGCCATTATGCTCATAGCTGTTGCCAGGAAAAAATTGTTTCCTGCTTACCAGCATCCTCTGTGGATGCACATCAGCGGCTGGCTCGTAGTTGCCCTTATGACATGGATGAGCATCATCATCATTCAAAAAAACATCGGGAAATTATGATAGCTCATTGATTACAACTGCCCGCCGCTGAGACGGGATTTATGCAGAATATCTTCTCTGAAAGCATTTGCATTCAATTGCTGTCCGGCTGGTATCCGTGTTAATCTTTAAAATCCGTGGCGAAATCTTTTCGTGTTATTTGGCGGCCAAAAACAAAAAAGCCCAACCATAGGGTGAGTCGGGCCTTTTGTTATCATCCATCCTTGTTATGTGTCCAATCAGCCGTTTAATATTTTTGAGGTATGCAGATAATTCCGGGAAGGATGGTAAATGAAAAGACAGGTACCATTTTTTATCGTGGTAATAATTTTTGCAGATTCTTTTTGTGGCACCGCCGGGCATCCCCAGCTGCGCCCCATATACATACCGGCCTTTGCCCTCGCTGCATCCACATAGGCGGCGCCATGCATCACAATCGTTCTTTCCATGGCTTTGTCATTAAAGCCGGGGTCCACACCGTTCATACGTAGGGATAAACCATGCTTGCCAATATAAGTGGCTGAGGTGATATAAAAACCCAGGCTGCTCTGAAGCGACTCTGGTATATTCGAAAACCGGGTGGCGTATTCAGCACCGGAATTTTTTCCATGTGCCACCCAGGTATGCATCAGCAGTTCGTTGCTCTCTACGTCAATAATGTATAATCTTTTTTGCCGGGAAGACTGGCTGAAGTCGCAAATAGTTAAATAGGTGCTCCGTGAAATTTTGTTTTTTCTCAGCAAATATTGATAACCTTTCCATGCATGATCAAATGCTTCTCTGGACAAACCATATTGTTCTAACTGCACTGTAGTATAAATAATATCAGCAGAAGTATTCTCTGTACCAGGATGGGAAACTGCCGCAGCAGGGGCGTCACTGCGGGCGGGCGGTTCAGCCGGGATTATAGTGAATGAACAGCACAATAATCCAATGGATATGGATAGTAAGAGGTTTCTCACTCAGGGTACGGTTTTCTCTGGAGTTCATCACTTTTCAGCGACTGGCTTCCGCAAGGATTTTAAAAACGATTGCTGGTGCCAAAATATTATTCAATTGCTAACCGTGCAAGCAATAAATATTTGTTTTTTAACTCTTTGCGAAGAATTACGAAGAAAAGCATTGTGCCGCAAGGAAAACTACGAAACAATATTGCGATAGCAGCTTAAAATGATTTATTGTAAGCAAAAATTATTACTAAGGGGGGAACACCATTGTTCTTTAGTGACGCTGTTGCCTCTTGAATATTGCCCATTGCCAATTCACTATTCACTTCTCAGTTCTCAGTTCTCCATTATCTTATTAATAGCCCTTTGCTTGGTGATGAACTCACTGGAATAGATCTTCAGCAGCAGCATAAATAAGGAGATAAGCAGCGGTCCGAATATTAAACCGATAAAACCAAACAGCTTAAGCCCGATGATGACGCCAAACACCGTTGTCAGGGGATGCACATTGCCCAGTTTCTTCAGCAGGGTAAAACGTAATACATTATCCACGGTGCCGATCACTCCAAAACCAAAAATGATCATGGCAAAACCCTGCCAGGTCTGGTCATTCGCAAAGAAGATAATGATCAGCGGCACATAAGCCAGTGCAGCGCCAATCACCGGAAGCATGCCGGCAATACAGGTGACGCCAAACCAGAAAAAAGGTTCTTTTACGCCTATGATTAAATACCCAACCAACCCCACCAGCCCCTGCGCAAAAGCAATCAGCGGGATGCCGATAGCATTTGACATTACCATGTTATGTATCTCCTTGCCGATACGGGAAACATTCTCATCTTTCAGCGGCACATGCTCGTACAGGGAGTTTTCCATCTTGCGGCCGTTCACCAGCATGAAGTAGAGAATGAAATACATGAAGAAAATATTGGTAAGGGTGCCGAAAGTGGCGCCCAGTATCTGCGGCAGGCTGCTCGCAATGGCGCTACCGAGCTTATTAATGTTTTCTTCGCTGGCAAGGGTGACGTCAAACTGCTGCTCGATATTGCCTACCACTTTCTTCAGCGCTTCTGTCAGCTCTTCCGAATGCTGGATGGCATAGCTGACTTTTGACGAAAGCATATTGACCAGCAGACCCACCGGCAGGAGGATAACGATCAGGGAAAACAGCATCAGCAGCACAGCCGTCCATCCTTTGCGCCACTTTTTCTTTTCGGTAAGGTAAAACATCCACTTGTGCAGCAGGATATACAGGGTGATGGAACCCAGCAGCGCCGGCAGGAAATTATAAAGCTCAAAAAACAGAAGGATGAACAGCAACAGGATGATCAGGATGAAAAACACCTGCCGCACCCGGTTCTGGCTGATAAAGTCGCTCATAGATTAAAAGTACGAACAACGATACAAAAGGCTGGTCAAACCTGTGAAAATCTTCAGTGCATCACGCCAAACTCCTGACTCCCGACTCCCGACTCTCCCTACACTTCCACTTCCTTCCATTTACCTTTCTTAAAATAATAGTACGCTGCCAATGCGATCAGTGTTTCTGCCACCGGTATTGCAATAAAAGCTCCTTCCGGCCCCATGGCAAACCCATGTGCCAATAAGTAGGCAAATGGTATCTGGAACAACCAGAACCCCGCAAAATTTATCCAGGTAGGCGTTTTGGTGTCGCCGGCGCCGTTCAGCGCCTGTATCATCACCATGCCGATCCCGTAAAAGATATAGCCGCTCCCGATAATCTGCAGGGCCTGCGCACCGTATTGCACTACTACCGGGTTGCTGTTGAATATATTGATGATCGGCCGGGCAAAAAACAGGAACAGCAACATCACAAATGACATGAAGACGGCATTATATTTCATGGTCAGCAGTACACTTTTCTCTGCCCGGTCCGGTTGTTTGGCGCCGAGGTTTTGCCCTACCAATGTAGCTGCCGCATTACTGAGTCCCCAGGCAGGCAGGATAAAGAACACCACGTTGCGGATGGCAATCTGGTAACCGGCGCTGGCATCTTTACCACCTGTTTCTGCTACGAGACGGGTGAGTATGATCCAGCTTCCGGAGGCCATGAAGAACTGGAAAATGGCGGGCCATGAAATACCCAGCAGTGATTTTGAAACCGGCCAGTCCCATTTAAAATGAGATTTTTTTAAAGTGATCACCCCCTTCTTACCAAATAAAGCATAACACTGGTACAGCACACCGGCGCTGCGGCCAATAGTGGTGGCGATGGCAGCGCCCTGTAATCCCAGCTCCGGAAAAGGGCCATAGCCCCGCACCAACAGCGGACAAAGAATAATATTGATACCGCTTGCAATCCATAAACTCCGCATGGCAATGGCAGCATCACCGGCGCCGCGGAATATCCCGTTGATAACAAAGAGGAACATGATGGCGCCGCTTCCGGCAAACATGATGCGGGTAAAAGTCTCTCCTTCCGCAACCACCTGCGGGTCAGCTTTCATCAGTTTTAATATTTCTCCCGGAAACAATACACCGCCCAACGTAAGTAATGCGGCAATGGCAAGTGTAATAACGATGGACTGTGCGCCTGCATGCGAGGCCTCGTCCGGCTTTTTTTCTCCCACCCGGCGGGCCACCAGCGCTGTGGCCCCGGTACTTAATCCAATGGCAATGGTATAAACAATAGTGATGACAGACTCAGTAAGCCCTACGGCCTGAATGGCATTGGAACCAAGCTTCCCGACAATAAACATATCTACTACAGCAAACAGGCTTTCGAGGCTTAGCTCCAGTATCATCGGCACGGCCAGCAATACAATGGCCACCCGGATACTGCCCGATGTATAGTCATACTCGCCGCCCTTCAGCGCCTGTTTGATCAGTGAAATAAAATAAAATAACCTGTTGGTTTTGGTATAATGCGGCATGATTGAAAATCTCTTGAAGTTAATCTAAAACGGATAATACGCAGCAATGGGTCATTGCATTGGGACAAGCGGACGAAAAACAGGTTCGTCCGACAATCAGCAGGCCATGACTGGTGTTAGTCTCATATTCATTTCCCGGAGGAGGAACGAAGATAGGAGTTTCTTTTAAATGTGTTTGCTAAAGCAGACGGGTAGTTGAAATAAATAAAATCTCTGCGTGAAACAAAACGGCCTAGTACCCTATCACTAATTTCAGCTTCCCCCACAGCTCATTATCAAAACTGGAAAGAGCCAGTTGCGGGTTGCCAGCTGAGTCGCCCATGCGGATCACCACTAATTTTTGAGAGGGAACCACATACAGTTTCTGATCATTTTTTCCCAATGCTGCAAAAAGGTCTGCAGGAGCCGATGGAATCAGGTTCCCATTAAATACAATCTGTGTCTGCGGCAGCATATGCGTTGTTTTCCCGTTCAGCCACCACAAATAGCCATAGGAGGGGTTCAGGTTTTGCGAGCTGTTCACCATGCTGTTGAAATAAACGCTGTCGGTCATAACAGCTGTCTGGTCCCACTTGCCTTTATTTAAAACCAAGGAGCCGAACCTTGCCATACTCCGGACATTGCTGTAATACACATTGATATAACCGGTTTTCACCCACAAACCGTTCATGCCGATGCGGCTTTTGATTTTTGTGTTGAAGTAATTATTATACGTCTGGCCCGATGCATTTTCAATTACTTTATACAGCAGGGTATAAGCGGCATTGTGATAAGCCCAGCGGGCGCCGGCATCGGCTTTGTAGATAAGACAGGCGGGGTCGGTGCAGTCATCATCAGATACGCCATCATCCAGGCCGGTGGTCATGGTCAGCTGATGACGGAGAGTGATAAGATTTTCTTTTGCCGCTGTTTCCGATGTCCACCCGGCTCCGAGGTACTGCGATGTTCTGTTGCTGATATTTAAAATGCCTTCTTCCTGCGCCAGACCGGTAAGAAAAGCAGTAAGTGTTTTTCCGGCCGATGCCCAGTACCAGAGGCTGTCGGTGGTAAAGGTTCCGAAATATCTTTCCGCAACAATCTTTCCGTTTTTAAGAATGATAAAGGCTTTGGTATTTTTTGACTGCAGGTAAGGATAAAGATTGTTCAGTTCCGTTTCGTTCCAGCCCAGAGAAGCAGGTGTAGTGGTCTGCCATTCGCTGCCGCCCACCGGGGGAAAATACATGGTTTCCGCAGGCGGAGGTGGCGGAACTGTGGAGCCTCCTCCTCCTGTATCTTTCTGGCAGGCGGTAAACACAAAGGAGCTGAGTAAGAGAATAAGAATGTTGTTTCTCATAGTTTCGTTTTTCGCAGGCATAGGACAGGAACGCAGGATATTGGTTTAATCAGTTCTTGAAACGATCAAACAGGGCGCTTATTATATTTTAACCACAGATAATACAGATCAAGTCACAGATTACACTGTGCAATCTGCGGTTAAGTTTTCGGTAGCCAATAAATTCAGAACAAAGACAACTGGCCTTCTCCTTTGCGTCTTTGCGCTTTCTTTGCGCCTTTGCGTGAAATAACCCCCTTCCCACGAATCTCAAAAACCTTTGTTGCCTCATGTCTTGATGCGATCAGAAGTTTCACATTCCCCGCATGCGGAGCAAACAGTTTCTTCACCAGTTCCGGTTTATTATTGTTCTTCGAAAGATGTGATAATATCAACAACTGCAGTGCCGGCGATTTGTAATGAAGAAACAGTTCCAGCGCCTGTGCATTGGATAAATGCCCTTCATCGCTGCGGATGCGCTTCTTCAGGTGGTAAGGATAGCTTCCCTTCTCCAGCATATCCTCACAGTAGTTGGATTCAAGGAAAACTGCATGGCATTGTGAAAAGTATTTGATCACCCGTTTGCAGGCATAGCCGATATCCGTGATGATACCAATATTAACAGCGCCTCCGCTCACCATAAAGCTGTGCGGGTCTTCCGCATCATGGCTTTTGCGGAAGGGAAGGACGAATAATTCTCCAATGGAAATTGCTTTGCCATGTTTGAAGGACCGCACCAATGATGCATCAACAGGCATACCTGTGTGTTTCAGTGTGCCATCAGTAATATACAGCGGCAACCGGTATTTTTTGGAGATGCCCGTCATCCCGCTGATATGGTCGGCATGTTCATGCGAGATGAACAAGGCTTTCACCTTTTCCATCGCCAAACCCAGTTGCTTCATCCGCCGTTCTGTTTCCCGGCAGCTCAGGCCTGCATCCACCAGCAACGCTTCGTGGCCGTTGCCGATATAGTAGCAATTGGCATTGCTGCCCGAGTTGAGAGAGGCGATATACAATGACATGGGGTCCTCCTTCGCATTGACTTCGGAGGATGAACAAAAATAACAACAGCATCATTCTCGCAGGAAAAACAAAGAATAATTATCCGCGGGTTCTGACCTCACCCCACCACTCCTCTGATTACGGAAGACCCTCCGCCCCCTCTCCTGGAGGAGAAGGGTGAGTACATCTCGTACATCGGAGTGATCGTGGGGTGAGGTAAAAAATGTAACAGTCTCACTTCAGCGGCTCCACCGTTCCGTAAAAATACATCGGGGTGCGGTTGATAAACAGTACATCCAGCGATGCCCGGCCGTTTTCAAAAAAGGTAAACGTACAGGAGATAACATCCGCCTGGTCACCGGGTTTCAGCGTTACCACCCATTTGCCATTCCCCTTTTGCAGTTTGGTAACGGAGAAATCTGTGCTGGTAAAATCCAGCGGCCCTTTTCCGCCGGGAAAACGGGCGGGCGCCTGCAACTGGCCGGAGTAAGGGAGGTTGAACACAGCCGTGTCGCCGCTGCACCTCACTTCGTACCCGCTGCTGAGAAAGCTGCTGCGCCCAATGGACGGATCCGATCGTTGCGCATTGAAAACCCATCTGTTCGCAGCAATGGCAGCTGTTATTTCATTGTTGTGGCCGCTGTCCTGTTGTGCCGCTGCACCCGGCCGCAGCAGGGTAAATGAAAGGCTGAATACAGCCATGAAAAGGACTAAACGGGAGGAGAGATGATGTTTCATACAGGGAATTGACAGTATAAAGTTACAGTTACATACGGCGAACATAGTGCCATGAGATGTTAAAAACAGGATAAGAACCGCACTGTGCAACAATGGCAAAATCCATTGTGGAAAGAAAAAAAACCGTTTTTCCATTGGGAAAATGAAAAAACCTATATTTGACAGTGGTAATGCGGGCGCATTGCCACCATCAACGATAACCCGTTAACATTCTAAACTACAAACAACATGGCAACAAAAAAGAAAGCCGCCAAAAAAAAGGCCAAAAAACCAGCCGCTAAAAAAACCGTAAAAAAAGCTTCGAAAAAAGCGAAACCAAAATCAAAACGTAAACCGAATGCTGCCTTTATGAAGCCCCTTATGCCGAGTACAGCACTGGGCGTAGTGGTGGGCAGCAGGCCGCTGGCCCGCACCGAAGCAGTTAAAAGGATCTGGGCGCACATTAAGAAGAACAAACTGCAGGACAACAAGAACAGGCGCATGATCAATACAGACGCTGCGCTGAAAGCGGTGTTTGGCAACAAAGGCCAGGTATCTATGTTTGATGTGGCCAAGTACCTCGGCAAGCATCTCAGCTGATCTTCTTCAGCCAACAAATTGAAAGGGCGCCAGTGATGGGGCCCTTTCATTGTCACCCCAACCATTTCCCTTGTCACCCCGAACGCAGTGAGGGGTCTTGTATTCTTTCTTCTTGTCATGCTATCCCGTGAATTCATTGTTAAAAACAATCTCCGGACCATCGGTAAAAGCGGAGAGCATCTATTGAAATTTCCCGAAGAGTATTAAAAAAGACTTTGCTAACAGTCTTACATAGATCAGGCCCGTTCATATGGTGGGCTTTTCTCTTTTTCTTTGCCCGCCGTAATCCCGAAAGCATTCGGGACTACGGCGGGGTCATACCGAACGCAGTAGGTATCATGTACTCATACAAGTATCTAACATCCAAAATCTAACATCCAACATCCTGAAAGCAGAATCCGGTATATTTGAATAAGGCCGGCTCTGATCAGGGGCTGGTTTTTTATTTTTTACATGCAGTAAATTTGAAAATATTGTTTTGGAGTACCATTTATAAAGTTGTAGCAAATGAAAAAAGAGTTTATCCGTGAATTATTCGAAAAATTTGAACAGGCGGCCTATTTCCTCAACGGTGTGGAATGCCGGAGTGCAAGGGAATTGCAAAGCCTGCTTGGGTATAGCAAGTGGGAAAATTTTATAAAAGTAATTGATAAAGCAAAAGATTCCTGCCGTAATGCAGGGGAAGAAGCGGCCCATCACTTTCCTGACGTCAGGAGGTGATCGAAGCGGGTAAAGGAGCCAGGCTTGAAATTGATGAAATACTGCTGACCAGGTATGCCTGTTATTTAATTGCACAGAATGGCGATAGCCGGAAAGAAGAAATAGCATTTGCTCAAAATTATTTTGCTGTACAAACCCGGAGGGCAGAATTAGTTGAGAAAAGAGTACTGGAATATGAATGGGTGAAGGCGAGGGAAAAGCTGAGCCAGACTGAAAAACAGCTTTCAGGTGTTCTATATGAAAGGGGGGTGGACAATAAAGGTTTCGCTATTATCCGGTCAAAGGGTAAAGGGGTATTACTTTAAAAACAAAAGAGTCATGCTTATTAAAGGGCAGACTAGAAATGATGTTATATCTCTGATTAAAAAGGCAGAACAAAAATAATTATTTGTTTTTCCTAAAGACACAATACCCTAGCCAAATCCCTAACAACAAAGTATATACTAAACCAACAAGAATATAAATATCAGTACTTTCTACTTTCATGGTCTAACAGGTATATAGTCAACTCTTGATACAAAAAGTGGAGCAGAAAAATCAAGCCGGTTCGATAAACGATAGCCTGTAATCCGCGGTCTCCCACTACGAACCTGCATCCGAAGAGCATGTTTGTACAAGGGCTTTAGTTGGAGTTGTCGCTGCGTGTTATTGGCAACTCATGGAGGCGCTTGCTTTTTCGTTTGCCTTTAATAAAGCAGCAAGCTCGCTATTACAGACGAAAAGAGGCGCAGGTAAACACTCATTTAGTTTGCTATTTATTCAGTATCGAAAATCCTCATCCCTCTCCTTAGGAGCGGGCGAACACAATGTTCCGGAGCAATTGATGTTGACGGGTGAGGCTAACTCATGAAGGCTCTGGGAAATTCTTTAAAATCGGATCCAGG
>JBQTHS010000146.1:0-18650 GCA_052389635.1 Bacteroidota bacterium
TGGATTTGCATTTGATACCGAAATGATTGTTGGAACGAAGCACAAGGTTGCTGGTGCCGGCCAGGGTCTCGTTGATGCCCTGCGCCAGCTTGATGGCGGCGGGCACACCGGTACGCTGCATTTCTGCAATGGCCAGATCTTTAAACTGGCTGATATAGGTCTTTACCAGCTCAGACTGCTGGGCAGAAAGGGCGGATGCAGTTAGCAATAAAAAAAACAAACAAATTATTCTCAGTTTCTGCATAAATATTTTTTATTTTATTCCTGCCTGGGCTTTTTAAGAACAGAATTTTTACCACATAGGCAGATAGTTCGCATAGAAAACACATAGCCTATACGAAATCCTATGTTTTCTATGTGGCTATGTGGTTCCATTTTAAGATAAAAAATTACAGCTTTCGTATCAGGTAAAGCCCGTCTCTCACCGTCAGTACTACCTTTTCAATATCCGTTCTTTCTTTTATGAACTTATTGAATGCTTTGATGCCTTTGGCGCTCTTATTCTTCGGGTCTTCTTCCTCCGAAGGGCCCCCCTTGGGCAGGGCCTGGCCATGGAAGAAAATATTATCTGCTAAAATAAAGCCGTTTTTCTGCAAACGGGGAAAAACGAGGTTAAAATATTGAATATAAGCGGGTTTATCCGCATCTATGAACACCAGGTCCCAGTTTTCAGCCAGCTTTGGGACTATATCTAACGCATTTCCGGTATGTAAAATTATCTGGTTTGTATAAGCAGATCGGTCAAAAAATGACCGGGCTTTTTGAGCATCGGCCTCTCTAAGTTCAATGGTATGAAGCAGCCCGTCGTCCGTTAATCCCTTTGCAAGACATAAAGCACTGTAACCGGTGAATGTGCCTATCTCCAAAATTCTCCGGGGTTGTATCATACAACTCACCATCTCCAATACCTTGCCTTGCAGGTGGCCGCTGAGCATGACGGCTTCGGGGTGATGCTGCAAGGTATAGTCATTGATCTCTTTCAGCAGGGCATCTTCTGCTGAAGTATGGGCTTCGGCGTATTGTTGAACGGAAGGATGAATTAAATCCAAAGGAGATTTTTGGCAAAGATAAAGTTCAATAAAAGTCTGTGAGAATTAAAATATCAATTCATTTACCTAAGCGCTTCCTGCATTCGTCAATTTCATATTGAATTTCTTCCTTGCTCACTTCTTTTTGAGCAGTCGGCGAATAGATTTCAAGCGCCTTACTAAAGTACATTATTGCAACCGAATCATCGGTGTAGGTGTTTAAGAGACCAATATTGTAATAACAACTTCCCTTTCGATAGTTCAACTCTACGGATCGCAAATAGTCTTCTATAGCCTCTTTCATCCGCCCCATCCTGCCTTTTGCTGAAGCCGCCCATAATAATAATAGCCATTTAAACTATCGTCTTTTATCAATTTAGTATAATATTGAACAGCAAGTCTGTAATCTCCCGATTCTGAGGCATTATACGCCTTAATCTCCAGTTTTTTCTTCGGTGTTTCGGCAGGCTTAGACTTACATGCTGACAGACACAGGAAAAGAAAAGGAATCAGACGTTTCATGCTTAAAATAGCAATACAAGAAAATAAAAGATATGATCTGAAGCCAAATATTTGCTTTGGGTGTAAAGACTCTTTTAGGGAGAACAAACAGTTTTACTCCATCCCCTTATCCTCAATGGAGGAAATCTTCCCTCCTTCCCAGCAGAGATTGTATTTTCTCTTAGTCATACCGGAAGTGCAGCGCAGCAGGTAGCAGTTGCCATTGGCTTCGAGTACTTCGGGTTCTTTCAGGTCATACATATCCATATCCTGGTCTTCCAGTCCCGGTTTGCCGAAACTTTCCAGGGCAACGGTAACAGAGGCGGACTTTCCGTTCAGGTTGTTCATAAAATCCTGCATTTCGGTACTTACTTTCATCGAAGATTTTTTTTCTCCTTTTCCGCCGCAGGCGGTGAAGAATAATGTGGTTGGAATCAGTGCCAGGGTTAAAAAAACTTTCTTCATATGGGTTGTTTTTGGTTTAGGTATTTAAAGATAGTATTTAACCTGAATGCCGGTGTTCTGCCCCTGGTTTTCACTCAATCCTGCGAATCTTCTGACAGTAACTCCATCAGCCTGTAGTTTACATAGTATGTTGTCCGGCCGATCTTCTGCGGCCTCACCATAGCGGCGTTTGCCAGTTTCTTTAACCAGGCCGAAGCGGTTTGCCGGTGGGCCATTCCTTGCTTTTCCAGCAATTCTATTTTGAGATAAGGCAGGGTGAACATCAGTTGCAGCAATGCGTAACTGAATGAAGGCCCCAGCGCCTGTTTCATCTGCTGTTCGTATTCCTCTTTCAGCAGCAGCATGCCCCTGATTTTTTTGGTGGTCAGTTGTGCGGTCTCACTCAATGCGGTGAGGATGTACATCACCCAGTCATGCCAGTTGTTTTTCTCTGTCACCCCTCTCAGCAGCTGGTAGTATTCTGTTTTATATTTTACAATATAAGAACTGAGATACAGTACCGGCTGTGATAATAACCCCTGCTGCACCAGGTACAGTGCATTCAGAATGCGGCCTGCACGGCCATTGCCATCTGCAAACGGGTGAATGGCTTCAAACTGGTAATGGATAAAGGCCATTTTAACAAGCGGATCCGGCACATCGTTACCGTCGCCGTTGATGAATTGTTCAAGCGCTGCCATTTTTTTCCGCAACACTTCTTCGCAGCAGGGCGGGGTGAAGATCACCTCCCCGTTAATGGCATTCTTAAGAGCTGTTCCTGGAGCATTGCGGATGCCGGACTGGTTCTGCTTAATTGTTTGAACTATTTCCACCATGGTATTAGTAAGCAGTAAATTCTTTTGTGCCAACATTTTTTTCAACCCCGCATACAGGGCTTCCCGATAACTCAGCACTTCTTTGGCGGCATGGCTGGCGGTGCTCTCTTCTGCTGCTGCTTTGTATAATTCATCCTGGGTAGTCACTATGTTTTCAATAGCTGAACTGTCCTTGCTTTCCTGCAGTACAATGGTGTTGATCAATAAACGGGGGTCGGGCAGCGAGGCGCAAAGGCCATTCAGCTCTCCGAGGTGGCGGGCGGCCTTTGCCAGCTGTCTGAGTATTTCCGAAGTTTCTGTAAAATCGGCCGGGGGCAAGTCTGGCAGGTCATTATATGGACTATTCCTATTGTAAGCCATTGATGTTGAGTTTTATGCCTGTTTTCACCTTGTAATGAGCTAATTGTCACTCACCTCGCTATGAACTTTATTTGATGGTGAAAATATGAACAATTTTCGACATTAAATCAATTTAATGTCGAAAAAGAGACGGCATTATTATGCTATAGTTATGTAGTTCTCAATGCTGTGCCCGCAGCAGGTTTCGAGATCATCCACAAACCTGCAAACGTAAAGAGCCCGTTTATCAGGATGAGTTCGTTGCCGATCTTATAACCATTGAACAAACTGTCTGAAATACTTTGCAGACCCAGCGATACATGCAGCTTGGCCTCGTACCAGGCTGGGTTGCTCAGCATATCCAGTCCCAGGGCCAGCAGCGGCGCAATAATGCAGACGGTCCATATCTTGCTGTCATCCAGCTTTCGTTTCGTCAATATGCCAAAAGCAAACAGACCCAGCAACGGCCCATAAGTAACACCGGCAAATTTCAGGATGAAGTCAATGATGAGTTTATCGTCAATCAATTTGAACAACAGCACCATCAGGAAAAACACAAGCGCAAAGGTGAAATGTACTTTGAGCCTTGTTCGTTTTTTTTCTTTTTCCGAAGCTTCGCTTTTCTTCAGTCCCAGAATGTCAATACAAAAACAGGAAGTAAGGGAAGTGATGGCCCCGTCCACGCTTGGAAACAGCGCCGAGATCAATGCAATGATGAAAATAATGCCGATAGTGCTGCTGAAGGCATCACTGAGTGCAATAGTGGGAAATAAATCATCCGGCGGTACGTTTATTCCTTTTTCTGCCGCATAGAGATACAGCACACCTCCCAGCACCAGGAACAGGAAATTCACAATCATCAAAATGCTGGTAAAAGTCATCATGTTCTTCTGCGAATCTTTCAGCGTTTTTACACTGATATTTTTCTGCATCATCTCCTGGTCGAGGCCCGTCATAGCAATGGCGATGAACATGCCTCCCAAAATATGCTTGAACGCAAAAGAGCCTGCTTTTACATCCCAGTTAAATATCTGCGTATAACCCTTGTCGGCCATCATGCTGAAGGCGCCGCCAAAATCGGTGCCCAGCGCTTTTACGATAACGAGGATGCACACCACCAGCCCCAGCAGCATCCCCGTGGTCTGCAATGTATCCGTATAAATAATTGTTTTTACCCCGCCCTCAAATGTGTAAAGAAGAATCAGAATTAAAATAACCAAAGCAGTGGCTTCAAAGCGTATCCCCATTTTGTTGAAGATAAAAATCTGCAATACACTGATCACCAAATAAAGTCTGGCTGTGGCCCCCACCGTTCTGGAAAGAATAAAAAAGAAGGCCCCTGCCTTGTGTGCATTAATGCCAAACCGTTTTTCCAGGTAGGTGTAGATGCTGGTGAGGTTCATACGGTAGTACAATGGCAGCAGTACAAATGCAATAACGAGATAGCCCAGCAAATAACCGAGCACCACCTGGTAATAATAAAAATTGCCGCTGCCTACCCCGCCGGGCACACTTACAAAGGTCACACCGCTGAGCGAAGTGCCGATCATACCAAAGGCCACCAGCATCCAATTGCTGCTGCGGTTGCCGATGAAGAAAGACTCATTGTCTGAATTGCGGGATGTGTACCAGGCTACGGCCAGCAGCAAAACAAAATACCCAATGACAAAACAAAAAAGAACGGTTGCCGACATACAAGAGTGTTTCTGTTAAGGAATCATGATGAGTACGAAATGTGCATTACAGAATTTTGAAGGTAAAGAAATTTCATTTCCCTTTGCCGCAATTTATACAAACATGGCTGTACAATCTCTTGCTGTTTTCTGCGGTTCGAAAACCGGAACTAATCCCGTCTTTGAAGCACATGCTGCTGAACTGGGAAAATTGCTGGCCAACAATAATATCAGGCTTATCTATGGCGGTGGCAGTGCCGGGCTGATGGGTGTGCTGGCCGGCAGCGCTATGCAGCATGGAGGAGAGGTGACCGGTTTTATACCGAAACTGCTGTTGGAATGGGAAGTGCAGAACCGCGGCATCACCGAACTGATCATCTGCGATGATATGCATGAAAGAAAGAAAAGGATCTACAGCGTAAGCGATGCGGCCGTGATATTGCCCGGCGGCTTCGGCACTTTGGATGAACTCTTTGAGATTGTAACCTGGAACCAGCTCACCATACATGATAAAGAAATTTATATCCTGAACTCCGGCGGTTTCTATAACCACCTGGTGGAACATATTGAACTGATGAAGCAGGAGGGTTTTTTGTATGAGGATGCACTGGAGCGGATCACTGTTATTCAAACACCAGGAGAGTTATTATCGCATTTAAACTAATGAGTCTGTTTCTAAAAGTGTCAGACGCTTTGGAGACATCAGACACTACTCATCCCTGTTTCCGCCAAGATAAAAGATGAACCCTGTGCGGAAGACCGGCAGCACCCGGCCAAACTGGTCACGGTAAGGTGAGTTGGGGTCGTTCAATGCATCTATCATGATGCTGGTATAAAACTGCGACTGGCCGATAACCCGGTTGCCATAGCCCAGCCCCACCAATAAACTTCCGGCATTCAGTTTCAGCTTATCCCCCACCACCCCGTTTATCTTTTCACTGTAAGTAATCCAGTTATATTCATACTGTCCCCCCAAAAAAATCATTCTGACCGGCCAAATGCGTACAACAGGGCCGCCACCCAGCGCCAGGTACCGGCCGGTGCTGTTGCTAAACTGATCCCGCTGGGTGATGTAAGTAAGGTTGGTAGCAATACCGGCATCCAGTACTTTATTGATGCTGTAGCCAACTTCGGGGTTCAGGCCGATGATGAAGCCATTGGAAAATCCGAGGTTAATACCCGAGCCAATGAAAAGATGATCTGGTTTCCAGCCACCTTTTTCTTTTTTGTCTTTTTGTTTATCCTGGGCATGCAGGATTGATACAGATGTTGTCAGCAACAATAAGGACAGAATTATTTTTTTCATAATCATGGGTATGTATTTTTTCAATCCGGTAATAAAACTGCAGGCGTTTGGAGCCTTGTCATGCCTCGTTCCCCGGCATGACAAGGTTCCGATTATTGAAATATTGTTTTTGATATGTTTACATTTTAAATCAGAGACAGCATTTACGGTCTGTAGGTTTATTCCGCAGGGAATATTTTTCCTGCATTTAAGATATTATTCGGATCAAAACTCTTTTTGATCTCCCGCATCAGCCGGAGCTGGGTGTCTTTGAACACAATATTCATATAAGGTTTTTGTATCAGCCCGATGCCATGCTCGCCGCTGATGGTGCCGCCGAGGCGATACACCAGTTCAAAGAGTTCCCGCAGGGCTGCTGTCATCACGGGGTTGCCATGGCTGTTGGGTATGTCTTCTTTTTTAATACGTATATGCAGGTTGCCATCGCCGGCATGACCATAGCATACCACATCAAAGTCATGTTTCTTGCCAACTTCCTTCACCCCCTTTATCAGTGCGGGCAGTTCGGCTCTTGGCACTACGGTATCTTCTTCAATGGTATAGCCATCCAGCTTCACTGCTTCGGCCACTTTGCGGCGCAGCTTCCAGAGTTCCGCTTTCTGCTGCGCATCGTCTGCAAAATAAATCTCGCCGGTGTCATATTGTGTTAAAAGTTCTCCAATTGCTTCCATCTCTTTCGTCAGCACATCCATATCGTTTCCGTCCGCTTCAATGATGAGATGAGCTTCGGTATCATCTGTAACCGGCACGGCGCTGCTCTCTACCATCCGGCTCACAATTTTCAATGCATTTATCTCTACCAGTTCCATGGCGCTGGGAGTAAACCCTGCCCGGAAAATAGCACTCACCGCTTCGCCTGCCTGCTCCAGGCTGCGGAAAGGCACCAGCATCAGCAGGTCATATTTGGGATGCGGTATCAGCCGCAGTACAATTTTGGTAACGATACCAAGTGTGCCTTCGCTGCCTACAACCAGTTGTGTCAGGTTGTACCCGGTGGAGTTTTTCAGCACATTGGCCCCGGTCCAGATGATCTCGCCGGTGGGCAATACCAGTTCGAGGTTCAGTACATAATCTTTCACCACTCCATATTTCACGGCTTTGGGGCCGCCGCTGTTCTCAGCAATATTCCCGCCGATAAAGCAGGAGCCCCGGCTGGCAGGATCTGGCGGATAAAACAATCCTTTTTGCCTTACAGTATCCTGCAGTACTTCTGTTATCACACCGGGTTCCGTTATTATCTGCAGATTTCTTTCATCAATCTCCAAAATACTGTTCATTCTTTCTGTTGACAACAATACACCACCCAGGTGCGGCAATGCACCTCCGCTGAGGCCGGTACCCGCACCACGGGGAGTGACAGGAATTTTTTCTTTGTTGCAGATCTTTAATAGGGCGCTTATTTCTTCTGCCGTGCGGGGTTTGATGACAACTTCCGGTGGAAAAACCAGGTTCTCAGTTTCATCATGGGCATAATGATTCAATGTTTCTTCGTCAACCCATACGTTGGCATCGCCAACAATCTTCTTAAAGTTTTCTACATGCCGTGATGTGATAGTCGCCGTGGCCGCTGTTTCCATTACCTGTATCTTTAAAATGAATGGCTGTAAAAATCGGAATAATCGGGGATATGCGGAAAAGCAGAAATCAATAGGTCTTAAACGAAGGGCACATCGCATCCCGTTTGTTGCCCATATACCTGTCCACGGCTCCCTGTTTGATGAGGGAGAATTCAAAACCTCCTCTGCCATTATTGAAATTGCTCAGCGATGAAGAAGTGACATCGTAGCTGAAAGTGAAAGTGAGGTCTTTATATGTCAGTCCCACCATGGGGATGATGGCATCCTTATAGCGGTAGTACACACCGGCTATCAGCACTTTTTCGCCATCGCCGGAGGCATTGTAGTGGGCATTCAGCCCACCCACAATTTCATAAGCATTGGCCTGCAGAGAGCCATACACATTGGGGTTAACGATCACCCGGTCATTCAGTTTGAAACTTCCGTTGAGGAAAGCGGTATAGCGCACAGGTATGCGGTTGTTTACTCCCGGCTGCTCATTGAAGAAAGATTCTTTGGGACGGTTCACATGCATGGCAGATACACCGGCATTCAGGTAAATATTGTTGCTCGGAAAATAAGCATAGTTCATGCCCACCTGCATATCTAAATAACTGATGTTGCTGGCATCCAGTTTTGGCGCAGTGCCGGTCTGGTGTGTATCAAAAAATTTGCCGTTCCACTGGCTGGGAAAAGTAAGGTTGGTGGTATTGATGCGTTTATTGGCCCAGCCTGCATTAAAACCAAGGCTTACCAGGCTTCCGGCATTGATCATCTGGTGATACGCCACCGAACCATATACTTTGGTGGAAGTAAGCACACCAGTACCTGCCACATCCCGCAATATCACCCCGCCAATACCCAGCCAGCCCGTATTATCACTGTTCTGCATCACTTGCCAGTCGCCGAATGCACTCATGGTTTTGTACGGAAATGCTGTAACGGATGCCCATTGGTTGCGGTAGTTCACCCCCAGCCGGTAATCCCCATCGGGAATAAAGCCGGTGTTGGCGGGATTGGTGAGCAAGGGTGAATTGAAGAATTGGGAGAAATGCAAATCCTGTGCCTTTAGAGAAATCCCAAAAGACATCCCGATTACTATCGGGATCCAAATCCCAATTAATATCATTAACCTCTTCCACATAATACGACTCCCAATTAACCAATTAACTAATTAACAAATTAACTATTCACTACCTTATTAACGTCAGATCTCCCTTTTTAGTTGTTTTGGTACCATCGGTGAACTCAACATTCAGCGTATAAACATATACATCCATCGGCTGCACCACGCCTTTTACTTTTCCATCCCATCCCTGGAAACGGTTATTGGTTTCAAACACTTTCTGCCCCCAGCGGTTCCAGATGGTAAAGGTTATTTTTCCGATACCGAACCCCCTCACCAGCACAACACTGTTCTCATCGTTACTGAGCGGGGTAAATGCGCTTGGTACATCCAGCAGCGGATCAATGATGGCTCTTACCGGAAGGCAGACAGTGCTGTCGCAACCTACTGCATTATACGCTGTCAGGCAGGCATTGAAAGTGCCGGTGGTATTATACTGATGTGAAACCGGCCCTCTTGAGTTGGTGAACAGGCTGTCGCCATCGCCAAACACCCATTTAAACCTTACGGCATCAATGGATGAAAGATTGGTAAATGTGGTGGGTGTATTCACCTGCGGTGGATCAGGCGCCGTAGTGAATGCAGGTATGGGGTCATTATACACCGTTATCGTGAATGTGGTGTCATGATTCACATTACAGGTGCCGGGGTTGGTGGCTGTAAGTCGGATAATGTATGTTCCCGCATTCTGGTAAAGGTGTGTTGGATTTTCCAGTGTTGATGTATTGCTGCCAGAACCCGGATCGCCAAAATCCCATAGCCATGAAACGGCGTTCAATGACTCACTGTTGATCTGTGCATTGTAAGGTGCACATCCATTGGGCGCTGTTTCTATTACCGCTTTTACATTTTCTGCAATGCTGATGGTAAAAACGCTGTCCTCAGGATTGTTGCAATAAACGGTGTCCTTTAAAATCAATCTTGCCTGGTAGGTACCTGTGGCCGGATAGGTGTGCAGTACTGCATTGACTGCGCCGATCCTGGCCTGTACTCTGGGGCTGCCATCGCCAAAATCCCAGACCATGGAACTGTCCTGGAAAGGTTTGGTAATATCGCTGCTGATAGAGTTGTTGATAAACTGGTAAGTGAATTTGGGACAGCCCGGCCCAAATGGCGCCCATGCAGGAAGTAGTGTGGCCCGCACATCTCCCACTTTGATATTCATAAAGGATGAATCCCTCAGGTTACAGGAGTTAGGGTCTATCGCCACCAGCATCACCGGGGCAACGCCAATATTATTATATGTAAAGGAAGCATTCGGAGTAGTGGTAATAAGATCAGGAGGATTGCCCGGTACATAATTGAAATACCATTCATAACTCTGGGCAGTACCAATAGAGTCAATAAAATCCACTTTCAGCGGCACACAGCCTGCGGTGTCCCTGTTTCCGTTAATATCTGATATTACTTCGCCATCCACTCCGGCTAAATCAAGATCCAATTTCAACATGGCAAGGTTGCAGCCGGCGCCTGAAGCATTGTTTGTAGTTGACCACGACCCTGTTGTGGTGGGGAATAAGGGCCTTCCGGTGGGATCGAGGTTACAGTTGGCGCAAATGGCCTGATAAATCACTCCGTTTCTGTCAAACCGGCTGGTGCCGCCATCCACATGGTCGCAGCCGGTATTCGGCCTGTTGAATTCACCAAAGAAGCTGCCAAATAATTGTTGCGTGGCGTCTCTTTGTAATACAAAAAAATAAAAGTCCTTCCCGTCTGTATTGGATTTAATAGCATCGGCAGTTACCGGGAGGCCCGTAGTTCCCGCACTGCCAAAGTTGTTGTTACTTCCGTAAAAACCTCCCCATCCGGATACATATACATTTTCGCACCTGTCAACCAGAAAAGCAGTAATGGATATATTGGGAGTTACTGAACCCGAACCAAAACAGGTGGAATAAACATAAGCGGATAAATCAGGCCGCATTTTGCAGATGAACTGTTTGCCTCCGCCGTTACTGAAAGTTGCATTTTGTACCGGCCAGTTACCCGTAGTTTGGCCGGTGATATAGGGGAACCCCCTGTTGTCAAACTGGATTCCAAAAACCTGGTCTTTCCCGGGTGTACCGATAAAAGTGGAGCGAACAACACTGGCCCCGTTGCTGGTAATAATGGCGACAAAACCATCTATACTCCCATTGTTCACCGAGCCTATCGTACCGGTTTCATTTCCCGGGAAGGAAGGTGAATCACTTTCTGTACCGCCGGCCACATAGATGTTTCCATTGGGGGCGGTGGACAATACATAAGCTGCATCATTCCCGTTTCCGCCGAGGAAGCTGGAAAAAATAACAGATGAGAGGTCTGGAGCTAATTTAATCAGCACCCCGTCCTGGTTGCCACCGGGTGTGCTTTGAAAAACAGGTCCTATTACAGGAAAATTATTAGAAGATACATTACCGGTGGATTGTGTGCAGGAAGCCACCAGCACATTTCCTGCAGCATCGAGTATCACTTCGCTGCGGCCATCGTCACCATAGTTTTGCTGTAGGGAGTTGGGGCTGCGGCTGGTGGAAATATTCACCCCGTCCCAGGATGTGCCTCCGATTCTTTTTGAACCGATGATACCGGTGCCTGCTGCATTTAATTTGGTGACCACAATATCAAAATCGGCACAGGGCCCCACTATACCGGCAGGGCCGCCTGTAACAGGATAGGAGCCTGTACCAGAAACCGGTGAATTGCTTCTGCCTGCCAATACCAGGTTACCTGCATTATCTACTATCAGGCTGTGTGGCTGCTCATTACCGGAACCACCCACATAAGTAGCATAAATTCTTGCCGCTCCGCCCGGTGATAATTTAATAATACCTATATCAAAGTTTCCTCCCTGGAAATTGGTTTGAAATGCCCCGGAAGATACCGGAAAGCCGGGATCATGCACAATACCGCCGCCATACATGCTTCCATCGGGGCCGTAGGTAGCAGTGTAGCCCCAGTTGTCTGCCGAACTGCCGGAAAAAGAACAAAACACCACAAAAGGGTCAATGATAAGCGTGGAGTTGCGGTCATAATTCTTTACATCAAACCTTACCACATTATCTTTCACCACATATCTGCAACCAATCTCCTCTTTACCGGCCAAACCTGCCTGGTAGGTATAGGGCGTTGATTCTTTCAGTTCACCCACTGATGTTGAAATAGCCAGTTCTTTGTTCTTTACCTGCAACTTGTCCACCCCTTCATACTTCAGGGCAATCTTTGAAACATCGCCCCCGGGTTTTACAAGGATATCATATTTCAGGAAACCGTTGTCGGTATAATAGCGGATATCCACATTGGGATAAACCTCTTTCAGGGTGATGGCCTGGTAAATCTGGCATCCGCCCGCCCATTTAGCAGGGTCGCTGCCGCTGAAGTAATTGTTATAGGTCAGAATTTTTTTATCAGGTACCTGCTTTATCTCTTTTGATGCCCCTAAAAAGTCAACATGAAAAGCATGAGTACGTACCATGTATTTTTCATCGGGGATGCCCGGCGCCCTGTCGTGGAGCAGTTTCATGGCATTGGCCACGTCGGCCGGATTGTACTGTACCATGGTAAAGCCCCCTTCACGGATAAAAAAAGCGCCATTGCTCACAGCGCCTTTGTATTTCACCCGGCTGTCCCACTGGCCTTTGTTTTCCACAAATTCAATATTGCCCTGCGAAAAGGCAGAAAAAAAAGAGAGCAGGGTGATGGTAAAAGTAAAGAGGTGTTTCAGGGTATATGTATTTGCTGTATTAAAATAACCAATATTCATCAGAAACGGATTGAAAACTTCTGTTAAGAAACCACAACCTCCCGTTTTAGTGGGACAAGTCTGTAATATCTCTGTCAAACTTGATGCAAGGCCGGATTATTGTGTAAAAGCCCTTCTTTGGCTTACGAAATTTTACTCCAGGTTACCCCGCCCCGCTCCTGTTTCAGGGAATTCTTCAGCGGCAAATTTTCTGCCGAACTCAGGTCAGGGTCGTTTTCAATCAGTTCAGCCGAAATATTTCTGGCCAGTTCTAGCATCGGCCGGTCTTGGACTATATGGGCCAGCTTAAAGTTTAAGGCCCCGCTCTGGCGGGTCCCTTCTATTTCTCCCGGCCCCCTCAATTCGAGGTCTTTCTCGGCTATCTCAAACCCGTTATTGGTGGAGGCCATCACCCTGATGCGTTCCCGGGCATCATTACCCAATTTTGTCCCGGTTAGTAATATACAATAGCTCTTTTCGGCCCCCCGGCCTACCCGGCCCCTGAGCTGATGCAGTTGAGAAAGGCCGAACTTCTCTGCGCTTTCAATCACCATCACCGAGGCATTAGGTACATCCACGCCTACTTCTATTACGGTGGTGGAGACCATGATCTGCGTATCATGTGCAACAAACCTCCGCATATTCAGTTCTTTCTGCTCCGCCGGTTGCCGTCCATGCACCATGCTTATCCGGTATTTGGGTTCCGGGAAATAAGCCTTTACATTTTCGTAGCCCTTCATCAGGTTTTCATAATCAAGCTTGTCGCTTTCTTCTATCAGGGGGAAAATGATATAGGCCTGCTTCCCTTTGTCAATCTCGCTTCGGATAAAATCCATCAGCTTGCTGCGGTGTGTTTCATAACGGTGAACCGTGGTGACGGGTTGCCGGCCCGGTGGCAGTTCATCAATCACACTGTAGTCCAGGTCCCCGTAGGCCGTCATAGCCAATGTGCGGGGAATGGGGGTGGCCGTCATCACCAGCACATGTGGGGGTAGTTCGGCTTTCTGCCATAGTTTGGCCCTTTGCGCCACGCCAAAACGGTGTTGTTCGTCAATGATAACAATACCGAGGTTTTTAAACTGCACCACATCCTCAATTACGGCGTGGGTGCCGATCAGGATTTTGAGAATGCCTTCTTCAAGTTCTTTCAGCATTTTTTTCCGTTCCGCCGCTTTGGTGGAACCGGTCAGTAGCCGGACCGGCACATTTATTTTTTGGAGAAGCGAAGAAATAGTATTGAAATGCTGCTGTGCCAGTATTTCTGTCGGGGCCATCAGGCAGGCCTGGTAACCGTTATCTGCAGCCAGCAGCATGATCAAAACAGCAACGATGGTTTTACCGCTGCCCACATCGCCCTGCAGCAGGCGGTTCATTTGTTTCCCTTTGGCAGTATCTTTTCTTATTTCTTTGATTACTCTCTTTTGTCCGTTGGTGAGTTCAAAAGGAAGATGGTTTTTGTAAAACGTATTGAAGAGTTCGCCTACTTTATCAAACACCACTCCCTTTGAATAGCGGTGACGTCCTGACCGCAGCAGGCCCATCCGCAGTTGCGCCATGAACAGTTCCTCAAACTTCAACCGCTCCACCGCTTCATTATATTCTTCTTCAGTTTGTGGAAAATGGATTTGCCGGAAGGCTTTATATCTGTCAATTAGTTTTAATTGTGATATTAGTTTTGCGGGCAAATTTTCCGGGATGTCTTTTGCCTGCAACATACCCATCAGCGCCTGTGTCAGCTTACCGATCTGCCTTGCTCCAAGCCCTTTGGATTTTAGTTTCTCTGTGGTAGAGTAAACGGGTTCAAGGAAATTTTTCCCGGACGGTTGCTCGGGTTTCAGCAGTTCCAGTTCGGGATGAATGATCTGCGGGCGGCCATTATAGAAACTCACCCTTCCGTAAACAAGGTACGACTGTCCTGTCTCCAGCATCTTCTGCACCCAGTTCAGTCCCTGGAACCAGGTGAGTTCCATCACCCCGCTTTTATCTTTCAGTTCTGCCACTATCCTTTTACCGCTGCGCTGCCCGATGGTTTCGTAATTAAGCAGCACCCCTGCCACCTGTGCATACCCGGTTAGTGGTGATATTTCACTTATCAGGTTAACTTTTGTCCGGTCCACATGCCGGAATGGAAAATGGCTGAGCAAATCGCCAAAACTGAAAATGCCCAGTTCCTTTTTCAGCAGGTCGGCCCGTTGCGGCCCCACCCCTTTTAAATATTCAATGGGAGATGATAATATGTGAGATGCGTAAGGAATAATACTTTTTTTGAACATCAAATATGAAGGGAGGGTACGGCTGCTTCTGACCGGAAAATTACGGTATCCTGAAGAAAACTTCCGATTGATGAAGCGGAGTAATCCCCAATTTTTACGTTTACCTGAAAATAGCAGAAGGATTTTACCTGTTTCCGTAAAAGGGTTTCTACTTTAGTACTGAATCCAATCCTGTTTAAAACCAATACTGATGAACAGCCACCACTATTTGCTCCAGTTAAATCTGTCTTTTGCAGATTTACGGTTCGCCCTGCTTTGTTTCATCTCTGCATTTGTCGTTACCCTTATTTGTATTCCACCCCTGATCAGCCTGATAAACCGGTTCAGGCTCTATGATATGCCCAATGCCCGTAAGGAACATGCAGAGCCGATACCCACCATGGGCGGTATTGCCATTGTTGGCGGTATGATGATGAGCCTTGTGCTGTGGTTTCCTTTTGGCGCCCAACTGGCACAGGTAAGTTTCTTTTTCTCTATCACCGTTTTGCTGGGCCTCGGTATCCTTGATGATCTGAAAGATCTGCCGGCAAGATATAAGTTTGTGATTCAATTGTGCCTGGCAGCCATCATTGCACTTTCGGGCATCCGTATTACTTCATTCGACGGGTTGCTGGGTATTTACCAGTTGCCGCTTTCTGCCCAATATACTTTTACCATACTGGCTATTGTGGGCATCACCAATGCTTTCAACCTGATTGATGGCATTGACGGGCTTGCCGGCGGCCTCGGCTTTATGAGCCTCATTACGCTGGGCATGTTCCTCACCATGAACGGTGATGTGAATACTGCCCTTATCGCATTTGCGCTGGCTGGCGGTATTCTTGCATTTTTATATTTCAATTTCAACCCCGCAAAAATTTTTATGGGTGATACCGGTTCGCTGGTGCTGGGATTTGTAACAGCAGTGCTCTGCATCAGGTTGCTGCAGGTAAATGAGTTTGCTGCAAATCCTGTATTGCCCCATGCCCCCCTGTTTGTACTCGGCATTGTACTGATACCGGTGTTTGATACCATGAGGGTGTTTGCTGCAAGAATATGGAAAGGAAAATCGCCTTTTGAGGGAGACAAGACGCATATCCATCACCTGCTCACCAACCAGGGTTTCAGTCATGGCTTTGCCGCCAAGCTTATCTGTTTCCTGCACGGGTTTGTGCTGATAGAAGTATATTGGCTGCGCTGGCTGAACCAGGAACTCACACTGGCGGTACTTATTTTGTTCATGCTGGTCACTACGGTATTGCTTAAGAAAATAGGCCGGATTTATAAGTTAAAAAAACCTGGCTCATCTCTGGACGGTACCCGGAGCGGTATGGCTCATGAATAAACCCCCTCAAAGGATTATCCCATTAATACTTTCAACGGATTGATAAGGCTTAATTGTTTTTTGTTCATCACTGACTCCAAACAAATCAGCTTTTCTTGAACTGCAGGCTCAGGCCAACAAGTATCACCCTGCTGCGGTCAATAACCTCTCCCTGTGTAACATCGGTAAGGCCGAACTGGTAACGTCCGTAAAAACTGATGCGTTGGTTGATCTGCACACCTGCCCCGGCATTCAGGGCGAATTGGTTATTATGAAAACTTCTTTTGACATTCAGTTTGCCAATATCATCCCCGCTGCTGCCGGCATGTGCCAGGAACCCGAATTGGGGACCAGCTTCCAGGTAGAATTTCTCTGCCGGAAAATATCGTAACATGACCGGTATCTGTGCATAGCCCAATGCGATAGTACGTTTGTTCCCTTCGAAACTGTAGCGCTGCCCTTCCGAAGAATACAATAATTCCGGCTGCAGCTGCCATTACTTCTTCTTTTTGTCCAGGCTGAAACCAGCAAAGAAGGCTGCATGAATTCCTATCCGGTGGCTTCCTTCAAAACTGCTTAGACTGGCTGCATTCATCCCGGTTTTAAAACCGGTTTTGGGCTGTGCATTGCCAGACAAGAAAAGTACAAGCAGGAAGAGGAGAGTAAGAAAAAAGGATAATTTTTTCATATAGTTTGGATTTGAGTATTGATTTCCAAAGAAGGTGCCAATGTGAAAAAAGTCCTTGATTGTCATCAAAACCCATATGCAATTTTTATCCCCGGTAAAAACAACGAGCAATTACCCCTGTGAAAAGCGAAGAGTACGGTGAAAATGATAAGAGGAAGAATACGATGGAAATGAACCCTTATCAGAAAATAGGAATGGGATTACTTTCCGATACAGAATTTACTGAAAATATAATCCAGCTGGTCCTCATTGGTCACCTCCCCTGTTATTTCGCCGAGATAATGGAGACAGCGACGGATATCAAGGGCCAGCAAATCGCCGGAAAGTTTTTCATCCAATCCCTTTTTAATATCAGCCAGCGATTTGCTTACTTCTTTCAGCGCATGATAGTGCCGGGCATTGGTAACAATTGTGTTTTCTGCCGGCACCGGGCCGCCCAGTACTTTGTCCACCATTCTTTCTTTCAGTACTTCAAGATGAAGGTGGTTTTTAGCGGCAATAAATAAAAGCCCTTCGGTACCGCTGAATTTCTCTTTTGCTTCAGCCTCCCCTGCCTTATCAATCTTATTAATGACCAGCAGGTAGTTTAATTGCTGTGCGTCTAATTCAGACTTCAGGCTTCTGACCTCAGACCTCTTCTCCCCTGCATCAACAAGATAAATGACAACATCGGCGGATTTTATTTTCTCCAGGCTTCTCTCCACTCCATAACTTTCGATAATGTCGCTGCTGTGTTGCCGTATGCCGGCTGTGTCAATCAGGCGGAAAAGAATGCCGTCAATATTGATTACTTCTTCTATCGTATCTCTTGTTGTTCCGGCTATTTCGCTTACGATGGCCCGGTTCTCGTTCAGCAATGCATTCAGCAGGGTTGATTTGCCGGCATTGGGTTTGCCCACAATGGCTGCGCTCACCCCGTTCTTTATCACATTCCCTAACTGGAAAGAATTAATCAGGCGGTTGGTTGACCGGTTCAGCTGATTGATCAGTTCATAAAACTTTTTGCGGTCGGCAAACTCCACATCTTCCTGGCTGAAGTCGAGTTCCAGTTCTATCAGCGCCGAAAACTTTAGCAGTTGCTCCCGTAAGGCCTTCAACTCATCCGAGAACCCGCCGCGGATAGTATGCAATGCCGCTCTTTGTGAGGCGGCCGTATTGGATGCGATCAGGTCTGCCACCGCCTCGGCCTGTGCGAGGTCCAGTTTACCGTTCAGAAAAGCCCTTTGCGTGAATTCACCCGGCTTTGCCAGCCTGGCGCCAAGTTTCACACAAGCATTAATGACCTCTTGCTGGATAAAAGGAGAACCATGCGTACTGATCTCCACCACATCTTCGCCCGTGTAGGACCTCGGGCCGAGGTACAGGGATACCACAGCCTCATCCAATACTTCTTCCCCATCCCTGATAAAACCAACATGCAGGCTATGCGTTGGTTCTGCGGATAGATCTTTGGAGGGAAACAGGTTGTTGATGATCTCCATTGACTTTTTACCGCTGAGTCTTATAACCCCAATGGCCCCTACTCCCGGAGGAGTGGCCAATGCCACAATGGTATCATCCCAGCCGGTGAGCTTGTTCATCGGGCAAAAATAGTTTAAAGCAGAATACTCACTATAGCAGTGGTCATATGAAAAGAGTTAAAGCAGGACGTTCACTAAAGTATTGGTCATATAGGGCATATGACAACTTCGTTAAACAGCTCAATACTTTAGTGAGCTATATGACCCATTTGACCTCTATGACCCGTATGACCGCCACTATCAAAAAAAATCCCCTTCATTTCTGAAGAGGATCTATATTATAAAGTCATTGTTTATTATTCCCCGGTCACCTGGAAAGTGATAGGCTGCTTGCGGTAG
>JBQTHS010000147.1:0-1672 GCA_052389635.1 Bacteroidota bacterium
TCCATATTTTGATCAATAACTCCGGCGGACCCGCTGCCGGGCCCGTCATTGAAGCCGGCGAGGAAGCATTCCTCAGCACATTCAACCAGCATCTCATCTGCAATCATATCCTGACCAAAGCGGTTGTCCCCTCCATGAAAAAAGAAGGTTATGGCAGGATCATAAATGTTATTTCCACTTCGGTAAAAATCCCGCTGAAGAACCTCGGAGTAAGCAACACGATCCGTGGCGCCGTGGCCAGTTGGGCTAAGAGTATGGCCAATGAACTGGGGGAATTCAATATCACTGTCAATAATGTGCTACCGGGCTTCACTTCAACAAAACGGCTGTCATCTTTAATAGAGAATATTGCAAAGCGGGGAAATACCCTGGTTGACATTGTAGAAAAGAATATGATGGAAGAAGTGCCGATGAAGCGGTTTGCGGACGCATCCGAGATCGCAGCCGTAGCATCATTTCTTGCATCGCCTGCGGCATCATATGTAAATGGCGTAAGTATCCCGGTAGATGGAGGGAGGACGGGGAGTATTTAGTGAGTTTAAGGTTGAAAGTCTAACGTTTAATGTTAGCAACCTTAAACTTTAAACCTTAAACATGAAACTGGACATTCCATATCATTTAGAGAATTACATCGGCGGAAACCTCATTGGCCCTCTCAGCGGAAAGTTTATTGACAACATTAACCCTGCCACCGGTGAAGTATATGGCCAAATTCCTGATTCAAACGAAAAAGATGTAAGCGCCACAGTTCATGCTGCACAAAAAGTATTTCCTTCATGGAGTGTTTCACCTGTTGAACAGAGATTTAAGATACTTAACCTCATCGCAGAACTGATTGATGAAAACCTGGATGAACTGGCATTGGCCGAAACCAATGATAACGGCAAACCACTTTGGTTAAGTAAGTCTGTTGATATACCAAGAGCTTCCGCCAATTTCAGATTTTTTGCAACCAGCATAATGCACTTTGCAACAGAAAGCCACAATATGGAAGATAAGGCTGTGAATTATACACTCCGCCAGCCTTTGGGAATTGTCGGGTGTATTTCTCCCTGGAATCTTCCTTTGTATTTATTTACCTGGAAAATAGCCCCTGCATTAGCTGCTGGTAACTGTGTATTGGCAAAACCAAGTGAAGTAACTCCTGTCACTGCTTTTCTTCTTTCAAAGATTTGTAAAGAAGCCGGCTTGCCTGATGGAGTATTAAATATTATTCATGGCACAGGGCCCGGGGCCGGAGAAGCAATTGTATCTCATCCCGAAGTAAAAGCCATTTCGTTTACCGGCAGCACCAGAGCCGGTGAAAGAATTGCTTCCATAGCTGCGCCGAAATTCAAAAAGCTTTCATTGGAGTTGGGCGGTAAAAATCCCAATATCATTTTTGCAGATGTGGCAAATTCAGACGAGACATGGAAGAAAATGTTGTTCAATACGATCCGCTCATCATTTGCCAACCAGGGAGAAATCTGTTTATGCGGCAGCCGGATATTGATTGAAGAAACGATCTATGAAAAATTTAAAAAAGATTTTTTACAATGGATAGAAAAAGGATTAAAAGTAGGCGACCCATTAGAAGAAGAATCGAAGCAGGGAGCCATTGTAAGCAAACAGCATTTTGATAAGATCATGCGTTGCATTGATATTGCAAAGGAGGAATGAGGACAGATATTAT
>JBQTHS010000148.1:0-32245 GCA_052389635.1 Bacteroidota bacterium
TTTAAGGCCATGGGCCAGTCCCATATGAGAATTGATACCCCTTGCAAGTTCGACAGCCTCCCTGCTTAGTTCCAAAGATCTTGGTGAGTCATTCACCCGTACATCCCATGCCTGCTGGTTAAGCCGGTCTATTTTATCCCGTAAAGCCTGCATATCGATTTCCTGGTCCATATTGAGAAATTGAAAGGGTCCTTAGGAGGACAGGTCGCTAATAAACCATGCGTCGGCAGTTGTTAATTTTTGATTATCACAAAGTTTGATCAATGAAAACAATTGAAGCTTGTAACCCGTTAAAAATTTAATACTGGTGGCCATGATCGCTTCTCCCATGGGTGCTTTACCACCCCATGGGTAATCCACTACCTTATGCTGCAGATCATCTTCGCTTATTTGATCAAAAAGATCACGGATGGCTGCCATTTGCTCATTCATAGCAGACGGGAACCGTTCAGCCTTCATCGTCCTGCTTGCTGTATCGATGCTGGTAAAAAATGTATTAAAATCTGTATCATCTTTTTTCAGCCAATACGCCGGCATTGCACTACCGACAATACTCAGGTACCGCAATAATTCTACAATGCTTCTTAGTCCTTCTTTGGGCCTGAAATCCATTTGACCGGGCGGGATCTTTGTATAAAGCCTCCGGCAAATGCATATTTCCTTTTCAATGTTGTTGAGCAAATGTTGCTTGTACATTTTTTATATTTAATGTTACTGTATGCATTCTTTAATAGATGACCGACCCCCCGGTCATTCAATGTCCCGAAGCGGTAGTTAGAAGAAATCCTTTTGAATGTTTGATACGGATAACCGCCAGGGCGATTCACATTTTGTTGTTTACCGCAAATTTCCAATCTTTAGCAACGGAAATTACTGATTTATTAAACATCATAAAAGATTGGTTATGAATGACCGAAATATTGAACTGAAAAAAATAATCGCCACAATTCAACTCTACACAGAAGGGCTCCGGACAGGGAATGTGGAGTTGCTCCGCAAGGCATTTCACCCCAAAGCTATGATGTATGGTGTAAGCCCGAATGCGGTGACTGCTGTAGAAATTGAAGGTATGTATCAATTTGTCGCCGGCAATAAGCCGCCCTCCAGTACAGGAGAGCCTTATGAATTCTGTATTACAGCCATTCACCATACCGGGAACGCTGCCTGCGTGGAAATGGTGGAAGAATCGGCATACGGGAATAACTACACCGATTATTTTCAGTTGCTGAAAATAGATGGTGAATGGATGATCGTAAGCAAGGCCTATAACGGAAACCCCTCCGGGAACTAGCATCAGCACTCCCCATCCAGCACTTTTACCGTTTGTTCATAGAAATTCTTTGCCCTCTCCGGTGTGCTGCCGATACATACCACCCCGAGTTTGCCGTATTGTGATAAGGCGCCGATCAAATGAAACATCACTCCTTCCTGCGAAGTGCCGTCGTAGTGCAGGTTGTGCATCATAGCAATATCAATCAGGTCGGGCGGGGTGATGCCGATATATTTATCGCTGCGCAGGTTATCGGAACAGAAATAATAACGGGTTTGCCGGTTGGCAGTCAGGTATAAACCGTTCTCATAATCATAATCACCATCCGTGAGAAACTGCAGCAGGATATAGGGATGCGTGGTGCCCCCTTTTCTCAGGTTGATTTCAATGGCATAGTGTTTCCAGCCACCGGGTTCTTTTACAGAAATAAAATCAACAGCAAAGCGGCCCGTTACTCCTGTTTTCTGCAATGCTTCGGCTACTTTCAATCCATATTCGCCAATTTCGATGGCGTATTCTTCCTTTGCCGGGAAATAGGCCCCTAAAAATACCTGCCCGCTTTCGCCGCCCACTTCCTGGTCATGCGTGGAGATGACCTTGCAATCGCCTAACGGGTTGATGCGGCACTGCACAGATGGAGAGGTTTTTATTTCGCCTTCGACAAAAGCTTCCACAATGCCGCCCATGGACTGGAACTTATACATGAAATCCTTATAGTTCAGGTCGCCGGCCACAATCTTTAATCTTTCCTGCAGGTTAGCAGCGATCCATTGCTTCCATTCATTTTCATCATCTATTCCTTCATAAGAAAAAACGGCATTGCCTTCGCCCGAAAAACCGTCGTTCATTTTTACCACGGCTTTGCGAAGTCCGGGGTTGTTCAGTTTCAGGTCTGTGAGCGCTGAAATGATCTCTTCCTCATTTTTCAGGTCTTCAAAACCAGGCGGCAGATTCAGGCCGCACTGCCTGAATATCTTACGGCTGTTGCTCTTACTGCCCATATCGTACAATTCAGGGTCGCAGCCATAAATGGGCATTTCTAATTTTACAGCCAGCGTCCGTTCGTATTTTGTTACATTGAAACAGGCAAGATGGGCCACATTGCCCTGGGGTATGCTCTTTTTGATCCTTTCAATAAGCCGGGGCCTGTCCAGGATTTTTTCAGTCAGTGATTTTGCTGAAGCATCGTAGCAGCTTAATAAAGTAAGCCTTTGCTCTGCATGGAGCCGGGTGATGCCAGGCAGCAGGTGCAGGTAATAGTCAATGATGACGGGGTCAATCGGCTCGCTGGTTACATACACCACATGGGTGCGGGGCATCCGCAGCAGCATCAGAAGGCAAAGCAGCCGCTCTTCGTAATGCACATGGCCGCTTACCTTGGCCAGTATTTCCTGGTCAAGGGTTATGGAAGGAATTATAACAACTGATTTCGAAGCCAGCTTGTCGGGAAAAACTTTTCTGAACTGGCGGGGGAACGAGTGCTGGATTTTGCGGAACAGCAATATCTCTTCCATGGAACCCGGCGCCGGTTCCTTTTTACCTGTCCCTCCGGCAGGCAAGTCTGCTGCGGGTGGCTGCACCCGGGTTGATTCCGCCATAGCGATAGCTTGAACGATGAATCCCTAAATTAAGAAGAGTTGACGATTATTCCTCAGGCTTCCTGCCCTGTCCACAAAGCCCCGCCGATACTGTCTCTGGCTGCCCCGGTTACCGAAGCCAGCACATTATATTCCTGTCTCCAACGCAGCACCCCGATAAAGGCCATGATCAGGGCCTCTTTGTAATTGACCAGTTTTTTCTCCGGTACCAGCACTTCTATATTCAGTTTCGCCAGTTTCTCTTCCAGCTGTTTGATAAGAAATTGGTTGAAGGCGCCACCGCCGGTCGCCAAGAGCCGGGAGTCGGAAGTCGGGAGTCGGGAGTTCCTTAATGTTGCGATTGCATTACTGACTTGTATAGCGATATGTTCGCAATAGGTTCTTAGTGAATCGGGGATGCTACAGCCCGACGCCTTTATCATTGGGTAAACCACATCTGTACCAAAATCATTGGCGAGTGATTTGGGATAGGGCTTCCTGTAATAATCGAGGGCATTCAATTTTTCCAGTAACCTTGTCTGGACCGCTCCGGATGCCGCCATCTGCCCGTTTTCATCATATTCTTTCCCGGCATCGGCTGCCAGAATGTTCAGTACCCGGTTCGCGGGGCAAACATCAAATCCCCAACCTCCTGAAGGGGGTTCGCCGGCCACCGATATGTTGGCGATTCCCCCTATGTTCAAAAAATAATCATAGCCGGACAGTAATAGTTTCTCTCCTATTGGTACAATGGGCGCCCCCTGGCCGCCAAAGGCCACATCTAATGCCCGGAGGTCTGTTACTACCGGCAGTTGTGTCGCCGCAGCAATAGCGGCCCCATCACCTAACTGTGCCGTCATTTTTTGCGCCGGTATATGAAAAGTGGTATGACCATGAGAAACAATTACGGCGACCCTGTACTCCAGCCGGTGTGCTGCAATAAATTTATTCACCTGCTGACCGGTGTAATGGCCATATGCTGTATGCAAAAGCTGATAATCCTTTGCTGAAAGATGAATGGCCCCATTCAGTTTTGCAACCCACTCATCTGAATAGGGATAACAATCTGCCTCCAGTATCTCATAACTCCATTTTCCTGCCTGCTCCTGGAACTCCGCAAAAACGATATCCAGCCCGTCCAGCGAGCTGCCGCTCATTAAACCAATGGCCCGGTAAAGCATGAATCAGGTTTTAGTATTCAGATAATAGATATTTAGTATTTAGATTTGCTAAAAATCAAAAATACCTTTTTTGTTGCACGGCAGCGACGGGTATTAATTGCCATTCGCAGTCTTGGTGCTGAATACTAAAAATCTGAATACTACATGATCGTAAACCTCAGCCAGCAGCATTCTTTAATCAGCAACTGGGTGGCCGAACTGCGGGATGTGGCAGTGCAGACCGACCGGATGCGTTTTCGGCGCAACCTGGAGCGGATTGGTGAAGTGGCGGCCTATGAAATAAGTAAGGTGCTTCCCTTTGCAGAAAAAGAAATCCAGACACCGCTTGGGGTAGCCGAGCATAAATTATTGCAGGAACAACCGGTGCTGGCCACCATCCTTCGGGCAGGCCTGCCCCTGCACCAGGGATTGCTGAATTATTTTGACAAGGCCGATAATGCCTTTATCTCGGCCTACCGGAAGCATAATAAGGATGGCAGTTTTGAGATCAGCCTTGATTATGTGTCCTGTCCCGAACTTGAAAACAGGGTGGTCATCATCTCCGACCCCATGCTGGCAACGGGTTCTTCCCTCGTAAAAACCATTCATTTTCTGAAAGAAGAAGGAAAACCAAGCTCCATTCATATTGTGGCTGCCATTGCCTGCACTGTTGGCATAGAATATGTGAAACGAGAGGAACCTTCGGTGACCATCTGGTGCGGCGATATAGATGATGAACTGACGGCCAAGGGATATATCGTTCCGGGATTGGGGGATGCAGGTGATTTGGCTTTTGGGACGAAAGTACAGATGTAGAGAAAGGTTGTGAGCTGTTAGCTACGAGTTGCGAGGAAAAAAGCCTTACAATTTGAGAGTCAGTCTCGTAGCTCAAAACTCATAGCTCATGGCTTGCTAAGAAGCAGCAATAATTCTACAATACAGGTCTTAAAAAAGTTGTACTTTTCGGATTCGTATCCCGATGTAAAACCGGGACAGGCCGGACAGATGTTTACGGGTGAGGCAATTTCAACGAAAAAAATTACGTTTCAGTAATTACAACAGTTACGGTTATCATCTGCCTGCAGTGAAAAACTTTAAATAGTGTGATGAAAAAAATCATTTCTACCCTGACGGTTTGTGTGGCCCTGGTTAGTGCAATAAATGCACAGGACCCCAATTTTTCCCAATTCTTCGCCTCGCCGCTTACGCTAAACCCGGCGCTTACCGGCAAGTTTGACGGCACCTTCCGGGTGGCGGGCAATTACCGTAATCAATGGCCCACTATCAATAATGCATTTGTTACTAAAACAGCCTCTGTTGATTTTGGTGTGCTGAAAAACCGGCTGGCGGATATTGACCAAATGGGTATCGGGGTTATTGGTATGACGGACAGGGCCGGCGACGGGGTACTCGTTACCAATTATGCAGGACTGTCCCTTTCATTTCACAAAGGGTTGGATGAAAACGGCTATCACCAGATTGGTGCAGGTTTCCAGGCTGCCTATACCAACAAAAGACTTGATGTTACAAAAGTGTATTTTGAAGATGAGCTGACGCCGTTTGGCTTCGTCCCCGGCACCACCGGTGAGATATTTACCAACAAACAGATCAATGTAAGCTATGTGGATGTGAACGCCGGTATTTTATACAACGGCAGCACCAACGGTTACAATAATTTTTACATCGGAGCTTCCATGTACCACATCAACCGTCCGAAAGAATCTTTTCAGGGCGGGCAGTTCCTTCTAAATCCCCGTACCACTATTCAAGCTGGCGGCAGATTGCCAATTGGCAGCTACAATTCCATTCATTTTTCTTCCATGTTCAGTATGCAGGCACGAGCTACCAACTATGTGTTCGGTGCGGCATTTTGTTATAATGTAAATCAAAACGAGGATAACCCGACAAATGTATATCTTGGAAGTTGGACCCGTTTTAGCTACCTAAATGACGCCATAATTCCTTATGTTGGGTTAGAGTTCGGTGCATTCCATCTTGGATATGTTTATGATATTAACATCAGTTCTCTTCACAAAGCATCACAATATCAGGGAGGCCATGAAATTTCCCTTATCTTTATAAAGAAACCAATTGATCCTAACGCAAGAAAACTGAACTGTCCTAGATTCTGATTTTCCTGATTCCGTCAATATAATTTTTTCGCCATATCGTTTCTGGTATTGCTTTACTTTTTGAAAAGTGTATATTATCTTTACCCCAAATCCGAACCATGCAAAAGCGATTCTTTGTCCTTATTGCCGTCATTTCTTTTTCTGTCAGCAGCCACTCGCAGGATGTGGGTTATCGCACATTTGATGCCGGCGCCGAATTCCAGTACGTAAAAGATGGCCCTGCATTTAACCTGCAACTGGCACTCAATGCAGAAGAGCATCACTCTGTCATACTCAGAGGAGGATATCTGAAAGTTTCAGGCAAAACCACTTCTGCCCACAACAGCGAAGCAGGCAGCGGCTGGGGCGGCGCTTTTGGTTACCGTTATTATTTTTCCGTGCTGCCCAAACGCTTTTTTATCGGTGCAAGGGCCGCCCTGTGGAGTATGAACATCACCTGGAGTGTGCCGGAAGCATCGGGAAGTTCAAAACTGCTGCTATTGCAGCCTGCAGTTGAAACGGGCTATACCTGGATTATCAATGATTATTTTTTCATTACCCCCCAGTTGTCTGCATCCGTACAAACAACCCTGAGCACAAAAGGAGAAAAAGTTGCTTACGGAACCGGTTTTGTTCCCCAGGCAGGGATCAGCATAGGCTGGCGGTTTTAATCTACACCGCTTTCATCAGTACGGGCAGGATGAACCAGCAGAATAATGTGATCAGTAATATCGCCACAATATTCATTACAAATCCGGCCTTCAGCATTTGTTTCAGTTTGATATGACCGCTGGCGAATGCAATGGCATTGGGCGGTGTGCCCATCGGCATCATGCCGGCGCAGCTGGAGGCAAGCGTCATGGCCACTCCTAACTGCAGCGGGTTCATCCCCACAGCTGTGGCCAGGGTACATACTACCGGCGCAAACACCATTACCTGGGCGATATTGCTCATCACCTCGCTTATAAAAACAGATAAGACGGTAACTAACAACAACAGCATAAACCCGCCGCCTGCAAAATGCGACAGCCACTGCCCTAATTGCCCTATCAGTCCCGCTTTCTCCAAACCGGCAGCCAATGCAAGCCCGCCCCCGAATAATATCAATATGCCCCAGGGCATTTTTTTGGTATCGGCCCATTCAAGCAATGCCCCCTGAAAATTGCTTTCATCAGCTTCATTGTAACCGGCCTGTTGCTGATGAACGCCGGAAGGACTGGCAAATAAAACTACAGCACACAGCATGGCAATGACTGTATCATTCAGTTTGATATAGCCCTGCATTTTATTAATCGGGTCGGCTAAAATCCAAAGCAGCGCTGTACCGAGAAAAACAATCAGCACCCTTTTTTCAGCAACCGAAAGCCGCCCCAGTAATTTATACTCCCCGTTAATATACTGCCGGGCAGCTTCCCCGGAACGGATATGATTACGGAAAAGAATTTTTGTGAGGACAATATATAATGTAACCAGCAGGATGATGGCAATGGGCATGCACAGCAGCATCCAGTCCACAAAACTGACAGCTGAATAATTATCGGCAAAATATCCGGTAAACCAGGAATTGGGAGGCGTACCTATTTTAGTGGCGATGCCGCCAAAATTGGAGGCATAAGCGATGGAAAGCATCATGGCAAGGCTGAAGTGCCTGAAATTACCCTTGCCCCCGCTGCTGTCTTTCATTACATGGATTACTGAGAGTGCAATCGGAAACATCATCATGGTAGTGGCGGTGTTACTTATCCACATGCTGATAAAACCGGTGGAGAGGATAAATCCCAGCACAATCCTGTCGCCGCTGGTACCGGTGATTTTTACAATCCCCAGCGCAATGCGCCGGTGCAGGTTCCACTTCTCAATAGCAAGGCCCAGCATAAAGCCGCCCATGAACAAAAAGATAACCGGGTCGCCATAGCTTACCGCTACTGCTTTCAGGTCGGATATACCCAGTAATGGAAAAAGTATCAGCGGCAGCAATGCCACCACCGGCATGGGTAGCGCCTCCGTTACCCACCAGGTGATCATCAGGCCGGCTATGGCCAGCACCCTAACAGCGCTTTCAGAAACATGGAAGGGGTTGACAAAATACAATACCAACGCAATGGCCACTCCCGCCAGTAATGAAATGAGTTTGAGTAGCTGTTTGGACAAGCAGTCAGGATTTAAATTCAAGATACATTCTAATCAGTCATACAAGTCAAATGGGGTCAAAAAAGTCATATCGCCTGAATCAATAACCCCCGCCGGCTTATTCGACCAATATGACTTTTGACTTATATGACCCATTTGACTATTTGACTTTTCCTCGGCTTACAAACGGACTTCCCTTTACATAAAACCGGTAAGGCAGCAGCGCATCCTCTTCCGCATAATCCACTCCTATCCGCGGCGAGCTGGCAATTTCTTTTTTCGAATACGTCAGCCCGTCATCAGCAATAAAGAATTCCTTACTTCTCAAACTCCAGCCGCTTTTGTCTATATGAAGGCCCAGCGCTTTCGAAAGATTGCCGGGGCCCCTTGTCAATGTATAATCTGACTTCTTTTTCCCGGTTCTTATCAGCATAGTCTCTGTGCCTTTCACCGGTTCCGCCGCACGGATGAGAATAGCATGCGGAGTGTCTTGCAGGTTGGTGACCACATTCACCAAATGATGGATGCCATAACACAGGTAAATATAAGCAACACCGCCACCGGCATACATCACTTTATTTCTTAACGTCCTTTTGCCCCCGTAAGCATGAGAGGCTTTGTCCGTCGTTCCTTTATAAGCTTCCACCTCCACGATGCGGCCGGAGGTTTCGTCACCCTCCCATTTTGTAACCAGTATTTTTCCCAGTAATTCTTTTGCTACAGTAAGCACATTTGTTTGCAGGTAAAATTCCTTTGGCAGTTTTTTCATATACAGGTTATCTTGTTCCCTGAACCTTGTGCCTTGTTCCCTAATAGTTATATTTACCATCCAAATTAAGGCTTTGCTCAAAGAAATCGTTATTGCCATGCAGGGCTGGGAAGAGGCCCGGCTTTTTATTCAGAAACACCGGCTATTCAGGTGGATTGTTGTTCCCGGCATTATCTACGCCATCCTGTTCATCGCAGGTATGTTTTTCTTCTGGCAATCGTCCGACACGGTAGTATCCTGGGTGAGCCGCCAGCTGAGCATAGAAACATGGCTGCAAAAAGAAAGAAGCGGATGGCTGAGTTTTTTGCTGGTAATGACAGGGGTGATGCTGCGACTGGTACTGGTGCTGTTTTATTTCTCCTTTTTTAAATACCTGATACTGATCATCGGTTCGCCGGTGTTCGCCTACCTCAGCGAAAAAACAGAAGCCATCATCGAAGGAAAAGATTATTCTTTCAACTGGCCCTCTATCAAAAAAGATTGTGTACGGAGCATCCGGCTCGACCTGCGCAACTGCGGCTGGCAATCTGTTTACCTGCTGGCGTTGATCGTGTTGTCGCTGATTCCTGTCGTGGGCTGGATAACACCTGTCATTGCCCTGCTGATGGAATGCTATTATTTCGGTTTTTCCATGCTGGATTACAGTTTTGCCAGAGCAAACCTTACCCCGGCACAAAGCATCCACTTCACTGGTAAACACAAAGGGCTGGCCATCGGAAATGGTTTCCTGTTTTATGTGATGCATATCCTCATCATCCTTGCCCCCGCATACGCCGTTATTGCGGCTACGCTGAGTGTTCATAAAATGAAAACCAACTGAACCAATGGGTACTGTTTACCTGATACCATCATTGCTTGCTGAAGATGCAACAGATGCAATTCCCGGTTATGTTACTGGTGCAATAAAAAGCTGCAAGGTTTTTTTTGTGGAGAATGAAAGGACCACCCGCCGTTACTTCAAACAATTATGGAAAGAAATGGTGATTGATGAGTATGAGTGGGTAAATATGGCTGATACTTCCAAACTGTCTGACATATTCAGGCAAAAAATAAGAGAACGCAAAACCATTGGCATTGTCAGCGAAGCCGGTTGCCCCGGCGTGGCCGATCCTGGCCAGGCATTGGCCGCCATTGCGCAGGAAATGGGTGCCGTGGTAAAACCACTGGTCGGGCCAAATTCCATTTTGCTGGCATTAATGGCCAGTGGTATGAACGGGCAGCAATTCCAGTTCGCAGGTTATCTGCCCATAGACAACCAGCACCGGGTAAAGGCCATTAAAGAATTAGAAGCTGAATCGGCAAAAAAAAACTGCACACAAATATTTATTGAAACCCCCTATCGCAATATCCAATTGATCGAATCACTGCTGAAAGTTTGCAAGACTTCAACCAGGCTTTGCATTGCTGCCGGTATTACCGGGAAAAATGAATGGATTAAAACAAAGGCTATCGGCGCCTGGCAAAAAAACATTCCTGATATTCATAAGCGGCCCGCCATATTCCTGTTGTACGCAGGAGAATGACTTTATTCATCCCTCATTGTTACAATGCTGTCCACAATATATTTGGTATTGCCCCGCCAGGGTAAGGCACCGTGGTATTCCCTGTAGTGCAGGTCGAAGCGTTTACCGCTGTTGGCGGCCAGGATGTCGTATATCTTTTTACTTTTCACTGAGAATTCAAATTCATAGGACTGGATGGTTCCCGCCGTCCTGCTGCGGATACCCTCCTGTATCAGCTTTCCTTCATAGGTTTTGAAAATGTTTCCCTTCTTCACGGCATAATTCAAATGGCCTGATTTTACCCCTTCTCCAAAAACAAAATAGTATTTGAAATAAATACCTGCGATTAAACCAACCACCAGCAGCACCATCAATATCCTGGTAAATTTTTTGAACCGGGAGATTTTCTTTGTTTCCGGTTGTTGTGCTGAGGGCTGTTCGGGAGCTGGTATATTTTCGGTTTCCATACAGCTGGGTTTATAACAAAAAAATTGTGGTGATAAACCAATTATTATTATACATTTGTTCCCAATTTACAACTTGTTTGTAAACATGATGAACATTCTGACACATACAAAGCAATGGGCCTTTCATGCGCCAATCACCAGCGGGGTTTACTCGGTTGGTTTTGATGTGTTTACTTTTTCCCGCCCCCGACGCCGCCCTGTGTTCTGACAGGACGAACCCCTCACCATGGTCCCTGTCAGTGAAATAATCCCGGACAAAAATCATTAAGGACTGGTGAACCGTATCTTCTCAATACAGTTACAAAGTGGATAATCAAAATATCATCATCAGGGTGGCCACTGTTTCCGATAAGGTTTATTCAAAAACCATCACCGATGAGATGGAAGCTTCGGCAGAAGCGAGGGGCACCGGTATCGCCAGGCGCAGCCCGGATTACATTGAACAAAAGATTGATGAAGGAAAAGCTGTTATCGCCATTACTGGTCAGAATGAATGGGTGGGCTTCTGCTACATTGAAACATGGAGCCATGGCGAATATGTGGCCAACAGCGGGCTGATTGTGGCGCCTGCATTCAGAAAAAGCGGCGTGGCTAAATCCATCAAACAAAAAATATTTAACCTCTCCAGGGAAAAATATCCGGATGCAAAAATATTTGGATTAACTACGGGACTGGCTGTGATGAAAATCAACAGCGACCTCGGCTATGAGCCTGTCACCTATTCTGAGCTTACACAGGACGAAGCTTTCTGGGCCGGCTGCAAAAGCTGTGTGAATTATGAAATACTGATGAGCAAGGAAAGAAAGATCTGTATGTGTACGGCCATGCTCTACGACCCAAAAGATCATTACGAGCCTGAAGAAACCAAACAATATTTTGAGGAAAACAAAAGAGGGTTCGAACGGCTGCTGAAGTTCAAACAATGGAAACTGCTGAGGCCTTTTATGAAAAAAGATAAAGATAACGGTGGCAACGGCGGGTCTAAGCCCAAATCATTGCTTCATCACCTGTTTCATTTTTAAAATAAAACCGCATCTGTCATGTCAAAAAAAGTTGTTCTGGGGTTCAGTGGCGGGCTCGACACCACTTTTTGTGTAAAATACCTGGGTGAAGATAAGGGCTATGAAGTGCATAGTGTGACCGTAAACACCGGTGGCTTCGGAGATGAGGAACTGGACAAGATTGAAGCCCGTGCTTACAAGCTGGGGGTGAAAACACATACCACTGTCAATGCTGTAAAAGGTTATTATGACCGCATCATCAAGTACCTCATTTTCGGGAACTGCCTGAAGAACAACACCTATCCCCTTTCTGTGTCTGCTGAAAGGCTGAGCCAGGCCCTCCATATTGCTGAACATGCAATGAGTCTCAAAGCCGATGCCGTAGCGCATGGCAGCACCGGCGCCGGTAACGACCAGGTGCGGTTCGACATGATCTTTCATATCATGATCCCCGGTGTGGAAATTATTACCCCGATAAGAGATTTGAAACTGAGCCGTGAGGAAGAAATAGCTTATCTGAAAGGCAAAGGCGTTGAGATGAATTTTGAAAAGGCATTTTACTCTATTAATAAAGGTTTGTGGGGAACAAGTGTGGGAGGCAAGGAAACGCTTTCTTCAAAAGGGATGCTGCCCGAAGAAGCATGGCCCACACCCGTAACAAAAACCGGCAGCGAAGAAATGAAGCTGCACTTTGAAAAAGGCGAGTTGAAAAAAGTGAATGACAAAAAATTCAATCATCCTTCCGAAGCCATACAATTTTTGCAATCCATCGCCGGGCCTTATGGTATCGGCCGTGATATCCATGTGGGCGACACCATCATTGGCATCAAAGGCCGGGTGGGCTTTGAAGCTGCCGCCCCGATGCTGATCATAAAAGCACACCATGCTTTGGAAAAACATGTGCTCACCAAATGGCAACAGCAGTGGAAGGACCAGCTGGCCCAGTTCTACGGCACCTGGCTGCATGAAGGGCAGATACTCGACCCGGTGATGATGGACATTGAAGCCTACCTGGAGATGAGCCAGCGCAATGTTACCGGTGATGTATTTGTGCAACTGATGCCTTACCGTTTTCAGGTTACCGGTATCGAATCCAAATACGACCTGATGAGCAGCCGCTTTGGCAAATATGGTGAGATGAATACCGGGTTTACAGGCGATGATGTGAGAGGCTTCTCAAAAATATTCGGCAATCAGACATCCATTTATCACCAGGTAAAGACAGACGCTGATGAAAGACATTAAAGCGGGTATAATCGGCGGAGCAGGCTATACGGGTGGCGAACTTATTCGCTTATTGATCCGCCATCCGTATGTATCTGTTTCTTTTATTCACAGCCGGAGCAATGCGGGCAAGCTACTCTGTTCAATTCACCAGGATCTGATCGGTGAAACAGATATGAGGTTTTCTGCTGAAATAAGTAACGATATTGATGTATTGTTTTTGTGCCTCGGCCATGGCGAATCAAAAAGATTTCTTGCGGAAAACAAAATTGCTGATAAAATCAAGGTGATTGATTTGACAAATGATTTCCGCTCAGGCAGCAACCGGCAACAAGGAACGGGAAATTTTGTTTACGGATTACCGGAATTAAACCGTGACAAAATCAAAACCGCAAGCAATGTGGCTAACCCCGGCTGTTTTGCCACCACCATCCAGCTGGGATTGTTACCTCTGGCTAAGGCAGGTTTGCTCAGCAATGTTTATACAACAGGCATCACCGGCTCCACAGGTGCAGGTCAGTCATTAAACGCTGCTTCACATTTTAGCTGGAGGGAAAATAATATACAGGCCTATAAAACACTAACCCACCAGCATCTTGGTGAAATAGGTGAATCGCTGAAGCAATTACAGCCCGCAGGCGATATTTCTGTAAATTTTGTGCCGTGGAGAGGAGATTTTACAAGGGGTATTTTCATCAGTTCTCAATTACATTCAGATAAAGGCATTGCTGAGCTGAATGAACTCTATGAAGATTATTACTCCGGTCATCCGTTTACGCATATAACAAGGGAGCAGGTGTTTTTAAAACAGGCCGTAAACACCAATAAATGTATCATACAGCTTGAAAAAGCAGGCAGCATCCTTGTAATCCATTCGGTTACAGATAATTTATTAAAAGGAGCCAGTGGACAAGCCGTACAAAACATGAACCTGATGTTCGGTCTGGATGAAACAGCCGGGTTAAAGCTAAAAGCAAATTATTTCTAACTATAAATGACTTAAAACCCCTCCGAAGGATGGGTTTGGGGAGGCCGCTATGAATTTATTCGACGTATATCCGATCAATGAAATCACCATTGTAAAAGCCAAAGGCTCTTATGTGTGGGATGACAAAGGTGAACAGTATCTTGACCTTTATGGCGGTCATGCTGTGATTAGTATCGGGCACTCTCATCCGCATTGGGTAAAACGGATTGAAGAGCAGCTTGAGAAAATTGCTTTTTATTCCAATTCCATCAGAATTCCCCTGCAACAGGAATTGGCGGCAAAACTTGGGCGGGTTTCCGGAAAGGATGATTACCAGCTTTTCCTCTGCAACAGCGGGGCCGAAGCCAATGAAAATGCGCTGAAGCTCGCCAGTTTTTACAACGGAAGAAAAAAGGTAATCGCCTTCAGCAAATCATTTCATGGCAGAACATCGCTGGCAGTGGCTGTAACAGACAACAAAAACTATGCAGCCCCGGTCAATGAAACAGAAAATATTATCTTTCTTCCTTTCAACGATGAAGATGCATTAGAAAGTTGTTTCAAAGAGAATGGCAGCAAAATTTCATCGGTTATCATCGAAGGCATACAGGGTGTGGGCGGCATTCATGTGGCCGATGATTCTTTCCTGCAAAATATACGGTCCCTTTGCGACGAATACGGGGCTGTTTATATTGCCGACAGTGTGCAGTGCGGTTATGGCAGAAGCGGGAAATTCTTCAGCCATGATTTTGCAGGAGTAAATGCTGATATTTATTCTATGGCCAAAGGAATGGGTAATGGCTTTCCGGTGGCGGGAATCATTGTTGCGCCGCATATCAAACCCAAACATTTTCAATTAGGCACCACCTTCGGCGGCAACCACCTGGCCTGTGCTGCTGCATTAGCGGTGCTGGAAATTATTGAAGAAGAAAAACTGACGGGCAATGCAGTAGTGGTAGGTAAATACCTGAGAGATGAACTGGAAGCCATCCCGCAATTGAAAAATGTAAGGGGCCGGGGCTTAATGATCGGATTTGATGTGCCTGAGGGATTAAAAGACCTGAAGAAAAATCTTTTGTGGAACCAAAAAATATTTACCGGCGAAGCAAAACCCAGTGTTATCCGCCTGCTTCCTTCGCTGGCTTTAAAGAAAAGAGATGCAGAACAGTTTATTGAGTCAATAAAGGAAGAAATACACAATTTAGTTTCAACCCCTGCCAGTTAAAATGAAAAATTTCATTTCAGTTCATGATGTAACCGATATAGACACTTTAGTGCAGAAGGCATTGGCCTGTAAAGCCAATCCTTTTGCCGATCAATCACTGGGAACCCGCAAACGCATCGGATGTTTATTCCTGAATCCCAGTATGCGGACAAGACTGAGCACACAGATTGCCGCACAGAACCTGGGAATGGAAGCCATTGTTTTTAATGTGGGCAGTGAGGGCTGGGCCCTGGAGTTTGAAGAAGAAGCCATCATGAGCGGCGCTTCCGTGGAGCATGTAAAGGATGCCGCCCCCGTCTTTGGAAAATATTTTGACATCCTTGCTATCCGCACATTTCCTTCCCTGAAGAACCGGGAAGATGATTACAGCGAATTGTACATCAAACAGTTTATTAAGTACGCCGGTATTCCGGTAGTTAGTCTTGAAAGCGCCACATTGCACCCGTTACAGTCATTAACAGATATAATAACGATTCAGGAGCAGCTTTTACTGAACCCTCTGCCGGAAGGCAGAAAGGCTAAAGTTGTACTCACCTGGGCCCCTCATATAAAACCCCTGCCGCAATGTGTGGCCAATAGTTTTTCTCAATGGATCAATGCCTGGGGAAAAGCTGATTTTGTGATTACCCATCCTGAAGATTATGAACTTGGTGAAGAGTTTACGAAAGGCGCCACCATCACCTGTAGCCAGGAAGAAGCATTGAAAGGTGCCGATTTTGTATATGTAAAAAACTGGAGCACCTATAATGACTATGGCAAAATATACACTAATGACCCCAAATGGCAGCTCAAAAACAAGCGCTGGGCAGTTACCAACAATGCCAAAGTGATGCATTGCCTGCCGGTGCGGAGAAATGTGGAACTGAGTGACGAGATACTGGATGGCGAAATGAGTATTGTAACACAACAGGCGGGTAACAGGGTCTGGGCCGCACAGGCTGTTCTTTCCGAAATACTCAGGAGCAATGGATAATCTTTACATCATAAAGACCGGCGGCAATATTATTGACGAAGAAAAAAAACTTTCATTATTCCTGCAGTTTTTTGCTGCTGTTGATGAAAAAAAAATACTGGTGCATGGCGGTGGCAAACTGGCAACAAGGATGGCAGAAGAATTAAAAATTCCCCAGCAGGTAGTGGATGGCAGAAGGATCACAGATGCAGAAACGCTGAAGATCGTTACCATGGTATATGCCGGGTATATCAATAAGAATATCGTTGCTACCCTGCAGGCAAACAACTGCAATGCATTAGGACTTTGTGGCGCTGACGGTGATGCCATCCTTGCACATAAGAGGCAAAGCCCGGTAATGGATTATGGTTTTGTCGGAGATATTGATGCTATCAATGTTGACCTGCTAAAAAATCTGCTGGAGAAAAATATTACTCCCGTTTTTGCTCCCATCACACATGACCAGCAAGGACAGCTTTTAAACACAAATGCCGATACCATTGCCCGGGAACTGGCAAAAGGGATGTGTGATGATTATAAAGTAACACTGGTTTATTCTTTTGAGAAAGATGGTGTTTTATCGGATGTAAATGATGAAACCAGTGTGATAAAAAAAATAACACCTGCTTATTACAAGGAGCTAAAAAAGCAAGAGAAGATCTTTTCGGGCATGTTACCCAAACTTGATAATGCCTTTGCAGCATTGGAAAGCGGTGTAAACAAAGTCATTATTGGCAATTCTGAAGACCTGGATAAATTGATCAGCGGAGAATCCGGTACTGCCATCAGCAATGAGTAAGGATACTGCCATATTACAATCTGAAGCAATTGATCTGTTGAAAAAACTGATTGCTACCCCTTCGTTCAGTAAGGAAGAAGACAACAGCTCCGCCTTTATTAAAAATTTTCTGAAACAAAATGGAGTAGAGGCAGAACAATATCTCTATAATATCCGGGCAAGAAATAAATATTTTGATGCTGAAAAACCGACCATCTTACTCAATTCACACCACGATACCGTAAAACCCAATAAAGGATATACACTGGATCCCTTCTCTCCCATTGAAAAAGACGGTAAGCTCTTTGGGCTGGGCAGTAATGATGCAGGTGGTAGCCTGGTGTCACTGATCGCTGCCTTTCTTTATTTCTATGAGAAAGAAAACCTGAAGTACAATATTTTGCTGGCTGCTACTGCCGAAGAAGAAATATCCGGACACAACGGAATTGAAGCCTTGCTCCCTCAATTAGGTAAAATTGATTGTGCGTTGGTAGGCGAGCCTACTCAAATGCAGATGGCCGTTGCTGAAAAAGGATTGATGGTACTGGACTGTGTTGCCACTGGTCGTGCCGGCCATGCTGCAAGAGAAGAGGGTGATAATGCTTTGTATAAAGCTTTAAAAGATATTGAATGGTTCCGTTCTTACCGGTTTGCTAAAGTCTCAGACCTGCTGGGGCCGGTAAAAATGAGTGTGACGGTGATTGAAACCGATAACAAAGCACACAATGTGGTGCCGGCGCAGTGTAAATTCGTGGTGGATTGCAGGGCTAATGAATTGTACAGTTTTGAAGAAATACTGGATATGATAAAATCAAATGTGAGCTGTGAAGTAACGCCGAGAAGTACAAGACTGCGATCCAGCTCAATTGCTTTGGATCATCGATTAGTGGCAGCAGGCTTGAAACACGGAAGAATCTGCTATGGTTCCCCCACTACATCCGACAAGGCATTGATGCCATTTCCGGCATTAAAAATGGGCCCCGGAGATTCTGCCCGTAGTCACACAGCTGATGAGTATATTTATGTGGATGAAATTAAAGAAGGTATAGAATTGTACATTAAACTCCTTAACGAGGTAGTATGAAACTCTGGCAAAAAGATAAAGTGTCACTAAAGCAGGTGGAGGATTTCACGGTGGGTAAAGACCGGGAAATGGATATGTACCTTGCCGCTTTTGATGTGCTGGGTTCATTGGCACATACTGAAATGCTGGAGTCTGCTGGTTTGCTTACAAAAGATGAATTAACGCAGCTGCAAAGAGAATTAAAGGGCATTTACAGCCAAATTCAAAAAGGTGAATTTAAACTGCAGGATGATATTGAAGACATTCATTCACAAACAGAGCTATTGCTCACACAAAAACTGGGAGATGTTGGAAAGAAAATACACTCGGCCCGCAGCCGCAACGACCAGGTGCTGCTGGATATAAAACTCTTTCTGAGGAATGAGCTGGAGGAATTAGTAAAATCAATTCAGCCGCTTTTTGAATTACTACAGACGCAGAGTGAGAATTATAAAGACCATTTGTTGCCCGGCTACACACACCTGCAGCTCGCCATGCCCTCCTCATTCGGGTTGTGGTTTGGAGCCTATGCGGAAAGTTTAGTGGATGACTTGGTAACCATCAAAGCGGCTTATGATGTGGTGAACAAAAATCCTCTTGGCTCTGCAGCGGGGTATGGCTCTTCATTTCCTATCAACAGGACCATGACGACAAAACTGCTGGGCTTTGACGACCTGAACTATAATGTAGTATATGCTCAAATGGGAAGGGGAAAAGCAGAAAGAATTGTTGCACAGGCGCTGGCGAATGTTGCAGACACACTGAGCAAACTCAGCATGGATGCCTGCCTTTACCTGAACCAGAATTTTGGTTTTATTTCTTTTCCTGCCGAATTAACAACGGGAAGCAGCATTATGCCGCATAAAAAGAACCCGGATGTATTTGAACTAATCCGCTCTCACTGCAACCGGATCAAAGCATTGCCCAATCAAATGATGATGATGACCACCAATCTTCCGTCCGGTTATCACCGGGATCTGCAGTTACTCAAGGAACATCTTTTCCCGGCTTTTAAAACATTGAAAGATTGTATTGAAATGTCAGCCCTGATGCTATCGGGCATCGAGATCAAAAAGGATATCCTCGCTGATGAGCAATACAAGTATCTTTTTAGTGTAGAGGAAGTGAATAAGCTGGTGAATGCCGGAATGCCATTCCGGGATGCCTATAAAAAAGTGGGACTGGATATTGAAGCGGGCAAGTTTACATACGATACAAATATTCAGCACAGCCATGAAGGCAGTCTCGGCAATCTTTGTACAGCAGAGATAAAAAAACAGATGCAAAAGGTTGTAACATCCTTCCCTTTTGAATCTGTGCAATCAGCTTTTAAGCAATTGATAAAGTAAGATTCTCAAAAGCCCCCTTTAAGGGGTTGGGGGCAAGCCATACTTATCCACCAGGTAAATAAACGCTGCCATATTCACAGCTCCCAGCTCCAGTTCTCTTTTATTCACTGATTCAAATACATCGCTCCGGGCATGATGGATGTCAAAGTACCGCTGGTTATCCGGGTTCAAACTGGCTGTGGGGGTTTTTAACGCCCTGTTCAGTGGGCCTATATCCGCTCCGCCACCACCTCTATTGATCTCTGTGCAGCCATAGGGTGCGATCAGGGGTTTCCAGGATAAAACTTTCTGGTATTGCTCATCACTGCCGGAGAAACCTAATGACCTCGGTGTAAAACCACCTGCATCACTTTCCATGGCAAGGATGTGTTTTTCATTTTTGGCTTTTGCTTCCTCTGCATACTTGTTCCCTCCCCTTAATCCATTTTCTTCATTGGCAAACAAAACAAACCGGATGGTCCTTTTGGGTTTATAGCCAATGGCTTTAAAAGCCCTGAGTATTTCTATCGTTTGCACACAGCCGGCCCCGTCATCATGGGCACCCTCGCAGTTATCCCAGCAGTCTAAATGACCACCAACGGTAATGATCTCATCCGGGAATTCGGTTCCTTTCAGTTCGCCGATGATATTATGTCCGATCGTGTCGGGAAGAAAATGCCCATATGTTTTTAAGGAAACCGTTACGCTGCCTTTCCCGATCTGCTCACTCAACCAGTGGGCATCTCTTAAACCGACTGCCACAGCGGGTATTTTAGCATACGCTGAATCATAACGGGTAGAACCTGTATGCGGGCTATTGTCGGTGGCATGACTCAGGCTTCTTATGATCACCGCTTTGGCCCCATATTTGGCCGCACGGCTGGGCCCTTGCCCCCGGTATTGACTTGCATCTCTGTAAGCATTGAAAGTGTTTACATAGGTATCATTGAACTTATAATTATAGAAAACGATCTTGCCCTTTACTTCGTCTTTTTTCTTTTCCAGTTCATCGAATGAATTTACCAGCAGCACTTGTCCGGCAACTCCGTTTTTACCGCTACCCATGGAATTTCCAAGAGCCACGATATCCAATGTCTTTTTTTTGGGCTTGGATTTCCGGTTTTGCTGGTCATCATAATTAGCCGTTGCAAGGTCTGTTCCTCCGCGTACCCAATGCGGCACCATACACTCCTGCATCCATGCCCTGTCAGCGCCGCTTCCTTGTATCATTTTCAATCCCCATTGTTCTGATTTAACCATGCCGGGTGAACCCGCCAGCCTTGCCCCAATCTGTTTGGTCAGGTAGCGGAGATTTTCATAGGCTTTGCTGTTTGTCAGTATTTCATCGGATATACGTTTGATAAGAGTGGAGTCTTCATTTTGTCCGGAAACAGTTGTACCAAGTACTGAAAGAAGTAAGATGAGCCACAGTTTTCTCATAGATTTTCTGTTTTGCTAAAGATAGCAGAAACCCGAAAACTGATTGCAAAGAATTAAGATAAACGGTAAACCTTAGCTCCTGCAAAACCGTTATCTTCGGAAACTGATTTAATTTATTATGCGGATTGGAATTGTTTGCTACCCTACTTTCGGGGGTTCCGGAGTGCTGGCCACAGAATTAGGAAAAGCCCTGGCGCAAAAAGGCCACATGGTTCATTTCATCACCTACCAGCAGCCGGTGAGGCTGAATGGTTTTATTCCAAACATATTTTATCATGAGGTGCAGGTGCCCACTTACCCTTTGTTTGATTACCCGCCTTATGAAACGGCGCTGGCAAGCACTATGGTGGATGTGATAAAGAACAACAATCTCGACCTGCTGCATGTGCATTACGCCATACCACATGCCTCGGCTGCCTATATGGCCAAACAGATACTGAAGAAAGAAGGAAAAAATATTCCTGTCATCACCACGCTGCATGGTACAGATATAACTTTAGTAGGCAGGGATAAAACCTATGCACCCGTAGTAACCTTTTCTATCAATGAAAGCGATGCCATTACTGCCGTATCGCAAAACCTGCGGGATGAGACCTTCCGGCATTTCGATATTAAAAAGGAGATTGAGGTGATTGTCAACTTTGTTGATGTCAGCCGCTTTCAGCGCAAACCGATTGATGCATTCAAAAAAGTAATTGCCCCGGGCGGACAGCGGGTATTCCTTCATGCCTCCAATTTCCGTAAAATTAAAAGGGTGCAGGATGTAGTGAAGATATTTGCTGAGGTCAATAAACAGATCCCTTCCAAACTGCTGTTTGTGGGCGATGGCCCGGAGCGGTCCACTGCTGAAGACCTGGCCCGGGAACTGGGCGTATGTGATGAGGTACGTTTTGTAGGCAAGCAGGAGCAGATGGAGGACATCCTGGCCATAGCAGATTTATTCCTCCTTACTTCCGAATATGAAAGTTTTGGACTGGCTGCACTGGAAGCCATGGCTGCCGGTGTGCCGGTTGTATCTACCAATGCAGGTGGCCTCGGTGAGATAAACATACAGGGAGAAACCGGCTACATGAGTGATGTGGGTGATGTGGCTTCCATGAGCGAACAGGCCATTTCGATTCTGAAAGACGATACAGTACTGAAAACTTTTAAAGAAAAAGCCGCTGCTCATGCCCGGCAGTTTGACATCACTAAGATTGTCCCGTTGTATGAAAGGCTTTATGAACGGTTCTTATAAAATGAAAAGCCCTCCGGAAACCCGGAGGGCTTTTTTATTTACAAACAATTTTACTTAGCGACGCAGCCAGGGCAGCGGGTCCACATTTCGGGTTTCAATCATCAGAATGAAATCTATCTGGCCTCCGTTCCCGTCATCGTCTTTACCGACCCGGCCTATCTGCTGACCCGTTTTAACTGTTGCTCCTTTTGAAACGGATACGCCTGAAAGGTTACTGTAGGTTGTAAAATATTTACCATGACGGATTGTAATTGCTGTACCGTCACCCAGGCTGTACACGGCGCTTACTTCCCCGTCAAAAACCGCTTTAACCGCTACTCCTGAAGAAGGTGTGGCAATTGTGAGGCCGGGGTTATCAAATGTGAGTAGTGTGTTCTCAATTTTATTATTACCGAACCTGAGTGTCACCACTCCATTGTCCACCGGCCAGGGCAGTTTGGCCCTGTTGGCTGCAAAACTGCTGTTCAGCGCTACATCCTTTTCGTTCAGGTTGAGATAACTGTCAGGCTTTTTTACCGCTTCATTTCGCTTAGAGGTGGTGGTTCCCGGTGTTCTGGTCGTGGTGGGGTCAACGGGGTTTGACTCAGGGGCCGTGGTTGGATTATTTTTCTTTGCCAGATCATCTGCCTTTCTTTTTGCATCTGCTTCGGCTTTCGCTTTAGCCTTTGCAGCTTCTATCTCACGGCGCACAATGGCGGTAATCGCATTATTAAGGTCTCTGTCCCTTTTCTTCTTCACTGCAATTTGCTTCGAAAGGTCTTTCTCTTTTGACTTCAGTTGCGCCACCACAGCAGCCTTTTCCTTTTTCTGCACTTCCAGTTCCTGCACCTGTTTGGTTTGATTGGTAAGCGCCGTATTCTTTTTTTCCTTCCGGCCCAGTTGCTGCTCTTTCCGCTTTGCAATCAGTTGCCGGGTATCCAGGATGGTGGTTACCTGCTTTTCCCGGTAAGAGCGGTAGCTTTTTAAGTAGGAAATTCTTTTTACTGCATCATTGAAGTTGTTGGCAGAAAAAATAAAATTCAGGTAGTCGTAACTGCTTTTGTTCTTGTAAGCATATACCACCGTCCGGGCATACTGCGTCTTCAGTGTGTCTAATTGTTTCTGCAGCCTGTAGATCTCCAGGTTACTTAAATAGATATCATCATCAATGGCCCTTATCTCCCGGTTGATATTGCTGAGGTATTGCTCCTGCAGGACTATTTTACGGTTCAGCACATTCAGTTGCCCCAGGGTTTGTTTGGTTTGCCCTTTTACTTTGTTGTACATGCCTTGTATCTCTTTCAGCTCCTGCTGAATGGCCTGTCTTTCTTTTTCCAGTTCTGATTTATCCTGGGCGGGCTGAGACATTGCTGCACCTGAAAATATGCAGGCAGGCAGCAGAAATGAAATTATTTTTTTTCTCATAGATAACTGGGGATGCAGGTTATTAAAAGAGGCCGGAAATGATACGTATTATAACGGCATTGTGCAAAATAAATTTTATTGACTTAATTCCTCGTATAATTTTTAGGGATATTGAACGGGAAGCTTAACATTTCATTAAAGCCATATTGCCTGAAATGGAGCCTGATGTCTAATTTCTTTTTTTCAGAAACATTAATGGTTCGCTTTGCCGGAAAATTAATGCCCCCCTTCTTTTCATAATCGCTGTAGGAAAGCCAGCAGGTGCGGTTTCTGCCTTCATCAAGATCATCCAGCTTGCTGCTTTGAGGCAGTTTATTTTCTTCCGCTATTGTAAAAAGGTGCTTAAAAAAAATTCCAAGGCTGAGGAGCGAAATATTACCGGGTGATCTGGAGTAGGAAACAATATTGGAGTCAAGGAAAACAGGGTTTCCGATCAGCAGGTCCTGTAAAGAAGAAAGACTCAGTGGCAGCGCTGTCACTTCCTGCAGATAAGACACACTGCGGGCTGTGTAGATTTTGTTTTGCTTGTCCAGCAGTTTAACGGAGTCCCTGGTGATATGAGCCCGGAGCCCCTCTATACCAAGAATAGCGGTGACCGAAACCCATATCACACTGTCCTTATACATCCGGATATTGGCATTCACATCATAGTTTTTTCCGTCGCCGTCACTGTATTCCACATCCATTTTAGCAGAGAAAGTTTTATAACTGATCCTGCCTGCCTGAATGGAGTTGTATTGCTGCCTGATAAAAGCAACCGAATCATCCCTTGCATTGTTAACAGGAACAACCGGCGCTACAGCCGTGTCTTTTTTTACAATGGCGGTCTGTATCTTCCGGGTGGAACGGCAGGAAGACAACAGGTAAATGGCGGCTGAAAGAATGATAATGTTTCTCCTCATTAACTGAATCTTTATTGCTTGCCGGTATGGCCAAACCCCCCCGCATTTCTTGCGGTGACCGTTATCTCATCTGTCTGCTTCCAGTCTGCCTTTTCCACTTTCTGGATGATCATCTGTGCTATGCGGTCTCCCGGCTGAATGACCTGTTCTTCGCCGGAAAGGTTGATCAATATAATCTTAATTTCTCCCCGATAGTCAGCATCAATAGTACCAGGTGTGTTCAGACAGGTGATCCCCTGCCTGATGGCAAGGCCGCTGCGGGGTCTTATCTGTGCTTCATATCCTTCGGGTAGTTCAATAAAAAGCCCCGTCGGGATCAGGGCCCTTTCCATCGGCTGAAACAGTTTTGCAGTACCCAAACTGGCCCTGATGTCCATACCCGATGAACCGGCTGTTGCGTATTCCGGCAATGCATTGGAAGACCGGTTGATTATTTTTATTTCGACAGAGGACATCCGGGCAAAGATAGTCAGCAGGAAAGATAGCGGGCTATTACATTATCGGCTTCCGGATTTTCTTACCAGCACTGTTGCGTATGCTATCAATCCTTCTTCACGGCCTGCAAAACCCATTTGCTCGGTCGTAGTGGCTTTTACAGAAACTTCGTTCTCATGAATACCGGTAATATCAGCAATTATTTTCCGCATCGCTCCCGCATGAGGTTTTATTTTGGGGGCTTCCAGGCATACCGTACAGTCAATATTTACAACGGAATAGTTTTCTTTCCGGATGAGGGTCATAGTGCGTTCCAATAAAATTTTGCTGTCAATATTTTTATAGTTCTGATCCGTATCCGGGAAGTGGGCGCCAATATCACCGAGCCCCAGCGATCCCAGCAAGGCATCGCAAATGGCATGCAGCAATACATCCGCATCGCTGTGGCCCAATGCCCCTTTATGATGGGGGATCAGAACACCCCCCAGCCAAAGTTCCCTGCCTTCAACCAAGCGGTGAAAATCAACTCCCGACCCAACTCTATACGACATCCTGGATTTTATTTAAAAGCAAATATCATTAAAAGCAATGGATGAAATATGGTTTACAGGAATATTGCCTGTCATAACCCTGTAAAACAACAACGCCTCACGGAATTACCGGGAGGCGTTGTTTATATAAACTACTTAATGAGATTATTTATTATTTCTTTGCAGCTTTACTGAAATCAAACAGGACAGAGAAGCGAAGTGTGTTTGATAAAGGATTGCGGGTAACGCCACTGCCTGAAGGAGCCAAATAAGCAAAGTTGAACCCGAAGATGTTGTATTTAAGACCAACACCTGCAGTGAAATATTTGCGGTTACCTTTGGTTTCATGCTCAAAGAAATATCCTGCCCTTAGTGCAAACTGGTTATTGTACCAGTATTCAGCACCAACGGAAACAGTGAATTCTTTCATTTCCTCGCCAAAACCATCTTCTGCATCACCGAAGGAGCTGAACCAGCTTCCGATAACACTTTTGTTCCTGTACTCAACCAGTCCGGATGAATCTGTGGGAGGAGTGGGAACCAAAAGTTTGTTCACTTCCAGGCCAAAGGAAATCTGGTTGACATTGTTGAATTTGTTAGTATAGTTAGCGCCAAAACCCAGATTGGCAGGTATGAAATCTTTTGCATCAGCGTTATCTGTGTAAGATATTTTGGAACCGAGGTTCTGCAATACAGCGCCCCAGGCCCATCCGTCGCCGGATGCTTTTACCGCATTACCATAGTAGCCGAGGTCAGCAGCCACTGAGTTCCCGGTTTTGTAAGTGGTACCGCCGGCATTAAATCCGCTGGCCAGGTTAGAATTGATATACTTCAGGGCGATTCCAACGCCATGTTTGGCATTCAGCCTGCGGGAGTAACCCACATCAATACCGAACTCACGGGGACGGAAAGAAGTCAGGTCATTTCCGAGGGCATCCGTAAACTGGATATCGCCCAGGCTGAAATAACGAAGGCTGGCACTGATAGCCTGGTTATCGTCAAATTTGTATTGCCCGGCCAGTGTGGCAAGGAATACATCGTTTGCCACATCCTTTAGCCAGGGTGTGTATGTTGCGCCTACCCCGCTTGATTGGTTGAAGGCAACTTTACCCATATTCCACAGACCAGCATACTGATCAGCAGAAGTAGCAATTCCCAGTTCTCCCATGCCTCCGGAACGGGCATCAGGTGAAATACGAAGGAAAGGAACAGCGGAGGTTACAACATTTAATTTCTGCGCATTAATTGCGGATGAAAAACCACAAAAGAGCAGAATTACGGCAGTTAGTTTTAAAGCAGTTGGTCTCATTAGAAAGTTTTTAATAATGGTGTAAATATAGAGGATTTGATTAAAAACAAAACTAAAATAGAAAATTTTTATCTGAAACTAAAAAAATGTATTCTTTCTGATTTTTCTGGTATTGGGGATTTCCATTTTCCGGGGTCGGTCAGCAAATTTCAGGGAAAAAACGTCTTTTCCGCCTTTTTATTGTCAAAAAAAATTTCTGCCGCCTTTGTGTTTGTCGTACATGGCAAATCCCGGCCTGCCTTCATGCCTTTGAAACAGTTATCTCAAATCCTATCTGCGGGGATTATTTTGCCAGCCGGTTTTAAATATCCGGAAATATCAGAAAATCACCAATTTTTCCAGCACTTCTTTTTTCTTTCTTTCTGGCCCGGTCACCCTAAGGCGGTACAAATAGACGCCCCGGCCCAGTTTATCCCCATAATCATCCCTGCCATCCCATTCAATATTATCAGACCTGTTGCCTTCTGTAAGCACGGTCCGGCTGATGGATTTAACCACCCTCCCGCTGATAGTCATTATCTGAATAAGCACCTGCAGGGGCTGTCCGGGTTTATTATGCTCAAACCAGAAAGCGGTATTATTGATAAAGGGGTTTGGATAATTCAGCACATGGCTTAATTCCAGTTCTTCGTCTTTTGCGACCACAAAATCCAGCCCCATTTCATTGGAGTTATTCAGCACATCCCAGGCTTTTATTTTCAGCGAATGGGGTCCGGGCGGCAGTTCAGGCAGCTGAAACCGTACCGTTCCCCGCTGGTAGCTGTTGAGGTCGCCCTGGTAAAAATCATTGAGAATAAAGAATTGCCTGTTGTTATTATCAAGGGTGGCTACAATATCATGACCAATACCCGTTGCCGCTGTGTTTATACCAGATGAGTCGGTTAACTTCACTATTAAAACCGGTGTTTCATTGCAGAGACCGCCATTAACAAAAAGTTCATCGTTAAGGAATGGCCTTATTTCCGGGCCCTCTCTGTCCCCGCCGTTATCAATTCCGGCGCCCCCTACTATAAAATTGGTGAAATACCCATTGGCATCCGTAGTCCCGTTCTCAGCATAAAAGCTGAGTTTTCCATTGCCAAACTGGTAGTTAATGTCTTTAGGCACCCTGAAAGTAAAACTGAATTTCCCGCCGCTGACCGTTGCTCTTCCTTTAAATAACATATTCACCTGCGACCGGAAGTTTGCGGGCTGGCTGCCCGGGTCATTAGCCAGTGTGGTTAGTACTTGTGGCTTGTCGAAAACAACGGGGTACACAGTTCCATTGAAACTGGTAATCACAGATCCCTGAACATCTGTAACCTCGCCATTTATTGTTACTGCTTCTGCAGAGCTGATTGTATCTGTCTGAGCAGCAGGCAGGCCATTCACCCCTGTTGTCCTTACTTGTAATGACGGAAAAGCCAGGGCCAGGGCCGGGTCTCCCAGCAGGGTGAATTTTCGGTTATTGGCAATGTCGCCCAGGGTCTGATAGGTATAATTCTTGGCTTTTTTCACCGCTTCTCCCAGTGTTTTGTATCCGCCTGATGGGTCCGGCTGCAGGGCAAATTGCAGGTAGTTATTTGTCATAACCCGGTTGCTGAAAGCAAACACAGGCCGGGTTGTGGTCATCAGCGCTATGCCGCCTGTTTTAGGTCTCAGGAGGATATTCTCACCCAGCGAACTGGCAGTAGGATTGTCATAAGGCGCAAAATCACAGGTGGCTGTTATAAAAAGCGGAAGTCGGGTGGAGTTATTCCAATTGTTCACTGTTTCCTGGTCCAGTACTGTTTCCTCTGCCAGCCGGCGTGGTCCGCCATGCCCGTTGTAGTTCCAGATAAGGGTGCCATTATACACCTGGTTATTGCTGGCCTGGTTGGCCTGCGGGTAACGGCTGCCGCCCGGGCTGCTTTCCTGCCGGAAAGCATCCAGGTAAATCTTTTGTTGATTGAAAACAGGACCGGCTGAACCGGCAGTGCCGGTTATTATTTCAGCATCCTGCAGGTGCAGGTTGTTGTCTTCGTCATCAGCAATAAAAGTGAGATTATTTCTCCATGACCCCAGGCTCTGCGCCGAATAATAGGCTTCCAGTTTATCCACATAGTTTTTTGCTTCCTCTGCATTTTTAGCCGGAATGCGGCCAATACCAATATCCAGCAGGTTGGTAATAACGATTGAATTGATGTCTTCCTGGTCATCAAGGAAGCCAAAAAAATCATCAGAAGTATAGGTGGACAGCGGGTCAAGGGAGAAATTGTTCTGATACGCAGGCACCAGGTTCGTGTTGTTTATCAGCCTCTCTTTATAATCGAATGATGCATCGCCAAACAATAACAGGTACCTGGGCTTATCCCCTGCTGCTCCATACTTGTCCCAGTACATTTTTACAAAATCCCGGATGGCGGCCGGGTCGGGGCTGCCACTGGCAAATTCATTATATACCTGGGCGGTGGTAACCAACCGCACCTTTAATCCATTCCGTTGCCGGTGAATATCTGCCAGCCGCTGAGCCTGTGGCAGCAACGAATGAAAAGTAATAATCAAATAGTCCGCCGGGGAAGTATTATGCAGGTTTTGAATGGCTACCACTCCTTCCGGAGCAGGGATCAAAAAATCAGCCGGGTTGAACGCAATGTATTCCCGAAGCCGTATTGCATCATTAACAAACCTGAATTCATTATTCACCAGGCTGCCCGGCATTAGCTGTGGGTTCAGAGGGTCTGTTATCTCCCATACTTGTGTGCCGGCCCCGGCATTGGCTACTACATATTCCACCCGGCTGCTGCCCACACTTGGCCAGTCGCGGAACAGCAGTTGATTAATACCATTCAATGAAATAGTCCGGCGGCTAAATAATTCAAACCAGTTGAGCCAGCCCTGTGAATTGATGTTCCCCGGTACATAAGTAAAACTGATACTGTTATTTACCTGCACCCCCGCCAAATTCAAAAGAACAACAGCCTGCTGTGCAAACGGGTCATACTGGCCGCTGCCGGTTGCATTCACCGGTACTTGCCCGGCTGCCTGGTTATTTATCCGTACGTCAAAGCGGCTGCCAATATTCACGGACCTTGCCACACAGTTTGCCCTCATTTGCAACTGTGCCCCGCTTAGTGCATTGGGGAAACTCACACTGAAATTACGGGTCAGTGATCTGCCCGGCAGGTCCGACATTTCTTCCCCGTACCACTCTTTCCCGCTGCTGAGAAAATTAACCGTATCCAGTTCATGAAAATATCTTTCTGAAAAACTATTCACTGTGGTAACCGGCGATGCAAGCAGCGGCGCATTACTGATGCGTTTTCCGGCGCCGCCAACTGTAAGAAAATAATATGCTTTATCACTATAGATATTTTTGCGATGATGAAAGCTCTGGTTCACTGAATCTTTCATCCATTCATCAGGGCCATTGGCATAAAAAAGAATGTAATCGGCTCCGTTGATGACACCGTCTCCGCCATCCACCACCTGAACAGCATTTTCTTTCAGATCATCTGTCCAGGTGCCATTATTGGCTTCGGCCAGCATTTGTCCGCCATTTCCGTACAACCGTACCGATGAAGAAGCAAGATTGGCAGTATTGATGCCCATAGTGTTCAGCAGGGGCACATCAATCTTATAAACCCCGGGATTTTTTACCCCCAGTTTGTACCAGTTGCCCCCGGACAGCACCGAAGCAGGTGCATAATTGCGCTGCGCCAATCCGCAAAAAGAAGCGGTCAGAAGCCCTAAACACAGTAAAGTCTTTCCCGTCCTTTTCATAATTGTCTTTCCCCGGCTTTGGGGATTTTTCCGGTCTAAAAAAAGTAGTTCTGCGTTAGCCCTTTTACTGAAAGTGGCTATATTCGCAAATCCGGGTTGCCTGCTCAAGCTTCTCAGCGAAAGCAGGCAGGTAAAAACTGCCTTTAGTGCAATATATTTACCCCAACCGGCGTTAAAAATATTCCAATTCACAGGTTTATGCAAAAAACTATGAGAGTGAAAAACTTAACTATCCTTTTATCCTGTATGGTGCTGCTGGCTTCTTGCAAAAACGGCGGCCTCTTCAAGAAAAAGAAAGAAAAGTCGGATGTAACCGGCTGGAACTACAACGATAAAAACGAGGGCGGATACCGTGTATCCAAGGCCAAAGAGCAGGGCCTCGGCCCCGGTTTGATCTTTGTTCAGGGTGGTACCTTCACCATGGGACAAACCGAGGAAGACGTAATGGGCGACTGGAATAATATCCCCCGCCGTGTGTCGGTGCCTTCGTTCTACATTGACCGCACTGAAGTGGCCAATGTGCACTACCGAGAATACCTGCACTGGTTGTACAAGGTGTTTGATCCTTCCGACCCCGCCAATGCCAAAATAATTGAAGGTGCCCTTCCTGACACCCTGTGCTGGAGAAGTGAGCTGAGCTATAATGAGCCGCTTGTTGAGTTCTATTTCCGTCACCCCGGCTTTAATGATTATCCTGTGGTGGGTGTTACCTGGAGACAGGCCAAAGATTTCTGCCTCTGGAGAAGCGACAGGGTGAACGAAAAAGCTTTGATGAAAGAGGGATATGTGAACAAGAATAACCTGAAACCCGGCGCACAGCAGGGTGACAACAATTTCACCACAAAATCATACCTGCTGGGCCTTTATACTGCCCCTCCGGGTAAAATAAAGACAAAAAAAGGGGAGCCTAAAACAACAGTGGCTTCGCTGGAATCCGGGGTTATGCTGCCCGACTACCGCCTTCCTTTTGAAGCTGAGTGGGAATATGCCGCCTACGGTTTGATCAATCAAAATCCCCGCCCCAGCACCAAAGAAGGTAAAAGGGGTGAGGAACTGGCCAGCAATAAACAAATGTATCCCTGGGCACAAAACATCAATGGCCTGCGTGACACCCGCCGCGGAAGTTGGCAGGGTACCTTCCTGGCCAACTTCAAGAGAGGTTCAGGTGACAACGCCGGTGTGGCCGGTGGTCTGAATGACCGTGCCTTCTATACTGCGCCGGTACAATCTTTCTTTCCCAATGGCTTCGGTCTCTATAACATGGCTGGCAATGTGAACGAGTGGGTAGAAGATACTTACCGTCCTTTATCAACACTCGACTTTGATGATATGCCGGCCCCTTTCCGTGGTAACAAGTATAGAAAATTATATGTGGTGGATTCCACCTCTATGGACCCCTCAACCCGGTATGAAAAAGACAGTACCGGCAAGGTAAGAATGGCGGATGTCACTGACGAAGAAAGCAAGAACCGCCGGAACTACCAGCGGGGTAATGTTATCAACTTCCTGGATGGTGACTCGTTATCACAATCATCATACGGATACGGTGTAACTACCCTTATCCATAACGAAAAATCAAAAGTGTATAAAGGTGGAAGCTGGAACGACCGCCCTTACTGGCTTACCCCCGGCAGCCGCCGCTTCCTCGAAGAGGACCAGTCACTGAGCACTCTTGGTTTCCGCTGCGCTATGGACCGCATGGGCAGCCCTGAGGGGGATAAGC
>JBQTHS010000149.1:0-10967 GCA_052389635.1 Bacteroidota bacterium
TATCAGTTCACTTTATTTCAATATTAACCGATAAATAAAATTATTTAACCCAAAATAGGGTCCTTGCTTTACGGCTCTTTTTCTTTGAACTCTTTTTTCAACTCCTTCTTTTCGTCATACCTGTTACCACAATTTGACGGTTGGCTGCCCCTGCCAGAAACCCGGATTTGTGCAGCGCAATTTCCCCTGCCTTCTAAGGCGGGGCCGAACCACATGTATTTCTTTGAATTCTTTCCGCCGTCTTCGTCCTGCCGCTTCTTGTTTTCAGCTGAATTGTATCCTGTACCTGCCCCGCTGCTGCACAACCTGCTGCCCACCGGCTCAGGGATATAATTAATGTCACGTACATTTCCGGTATTATCGTAATGCATCACACATTCTATATCCCCGCTGCGCAGGCCGTGTAATACATCATGCGAACTTTCTGCAGCCTCGTCTCCCTCGCCGTGGTGACAGACATTGTTGCTGTGCAATAATTCATGGGCCACTACTGACCGCATCTTGCCGGGTCCATCCAGTTTATATTTGGCAATTACAGCGTCCACTTTTCCCTTATATATCTTTACTTCCTTTGTAAAATTAGGCGTACTGGGCGAACCTGTATTGGTGACGGCAATGCCCAGCAACTTATCATGCATGCCTGCATTAAAAAGATACAGACCGCACTGGTCCACCACATGGGTGCGGGCATTATAGTTGAAGTTGATCTGCCGCTTTTCCGTGCTGTTGAATTGCTTTTTATTGATACCATGCACTCCCAGGCCTGAAACACTTTTATATAAGCTGAGATCAAAGCCGTCTTCGTTGCACACAAATACATCTTTCAGTTCATAGTCCGTTCGAATATGTGATTCTGTCTTATCCGTCATTACTTTAAAACCCCGATATTCTTCAAAGGCGCCCAGCCCGTCACCGCGGAAACCATCTCCCACCGGTGTTTCCTCCCGGTCATTGTCGGGAACAATATCGGTTCCCTTTCTTTTGGCATCCTTAAGGGCCTGCGCCGTTGGTTGCTCGTTAAAAACAAACGGGGGGTCGTCCCTTTTTATCCCTTCAGCTGTAGTCCAGCCGTTATCGCCCACCCGGTTTTCATCCACATCATAAGGAATACTAACCCGGTTATCTTTATATTCTTTTGCTTTAACCCGGTTATTTTCCCGAAGGGGATGAAGGGCTTCCTGCGTTGTCCATACAACTGGCTTATAGAAGATGCCGTTTTTATCAATCCCTTTCTCCACATAACCGTTTCCGCTTTTTACAATCCCGTAGTTAATATTAGCAAAACTCCGCATGAAGCCCCATGCTCCATAATCCAGCGAATAAGCCTTTATCGTAAACTCTTTTACAGGCTTCCCCGTTCTGGCCTGCATAAACTGATCAGTGAGAGTGCAGGCCTTAGCAGGCGGAGGGGCAGCAAATACTTCAAGGTTCTCACCGGGCCTCAACTGAAGGTCAAGGCACAGATCGGCTTTATCCGGCGGCGGGTAGTTCATGCAAACACCCTTTTCATTGCTCACATAGAGCAGTTCAAAATACTGCACCCGGCACATGTGGTCAAAGGCCGGCAGCCATTGGCCGCCGGAACTGTGCACCAGCTCCGATTTCAGTTCCACATCATTTTTTTCTTCCGGCAGCCAGGTAATGTTGGGGTAATGCAATTTGATGCCCGGTCGGTATATCCTCAATACTTTTTCCGCTACAATGTTTTTTTCAGGGTCTTCCCTTCCTTTGGGATTGAACACTTTCAATTCTATTTTTATATCAATGAAATCCTGACCGTCAGGTATTGTTTTTGGCGCTTCGTAAATCACATACTGGCCTGTATCGCTTAATATAATAGTGCCGCCGCCTTTTACTGTCCATTGCCATAAAACGATGTCATCGTATTGCTGGTGAATGGTACCTGTGGGACAGGCGGAAGCAGACTTGCAGGTGTAAGTGGCCAGGTCTTTATCAGTTTGATTACTGGTAGTCAGTATCATCCACTGGCCTGCTACTAATTTATTTCTGTCATTGCTTGCAGCCGGGAGTATGATATCAGGGTTTGTCAGGTCATCACTTTTTTTCCAGTTGGGGCCAACAGGGTCGCAGGAGCAACCGGCCTTTGATGGGGTTGGCGCCTTCATGGGTTTATAATCTATCCCTACTATTTCAACGGAATAAAAGTCCGGAGCTGATTTGCTGCGGGTGGTTTTGATGGTAACTGTTTTTTTCACCGTTGGGTCTGATACAGGTGAGCCGGCATCGATCACCAGCAGCAGTATGGTGGTACTAACCGAAGTGTCCTTGTTCACAACCGGCAGCGGCACGTATGGCGGTTTAAAAATAACATGCTCGCCTTCTGCAATGAGGGTGTCGGGGATGCAGCCAATATGTACAAAACTTCCCCCTGTTTTGGGGTCGCCGGTAATAAACCATTGAAACTTCACCCTGCCATGTATGGGAATGCTCTTTACACATCCGTCGTCGGGACATTGAAATAGTTTTTCGCAGCCGGGTTGGGCCATATCAAAATCCTCGCCTTCGGCTTCCAGTGCACTGAAATCGTCCCGGCGCATCAGCTTGCTGTCTTCTGTTCCCCTGTAAGCCCTCTTTACCCCGCCATTCATCAGGGGTTGCATGGAATGGCTCAGCGATGGCATACAGGCTTTGATAACAGGTATGGGGGGAATAGACTGCTCCCAGTTGCATATAAACTCACAAATCGTTCCGTCGGAACAAACTACTTGTCCGTGTACATAGAGCGTATAATTTCCTTCTTTCTTATGCTTCACTTTCACAGATTCCCCGTCAGCTTTTCCAACAATCTCCGCCACATCTTTACCGCTTGCCCCAATGCTCCATTTATATACCGGAGCGCCGGCCGTACAAATGCTTCGGGTGGATCCGCTGCCATAGGTTCCCACACAAAGAGCTTTTACTTCAACGGAATAACTGACTTCGTTACCATTAGTGGCTGTTTTTTTAATACTGCAGCCTGCATCACAGGCGCAACTGCTGGAAGGGTCTTTTGGTTTTTGCGGCTCCGTCGGCTGCCGGGGTTCCTCCGTCTTTCCTTCATCGGCCGGGTTCTTTACCTCACCCCCGTTTTCATCACAGAATTTTTCATCCATGCACATTGTTCCGTCACCACAGGTGACCATAGCCGATACTCTCAGAATAAACTTTCCGGTATTCTTCGGCTGAATGGTGACAATAGACTTGCTCTTGCTGTCATCAACTATAGTTGCATTTTCCCCACCTTCAACGATTTCCCATAAGTACATAACGGTGCCTTCTCCGCAATGCTGCCCGCCGGTACACGACTTTTGCGCCAGTACTGAAAATGTATGCCGCGGGTTAATAAAAGTCCGCTTTACTATGGAAGCTTTCACTGAGCAGTTGCATTTAACGGATGACCCGTCATCAGGAAAGGGGTTCATCCAGTCTTCGGGCATGCTGAACTCAACATTAACGATAAAGCCGCCTGTACGGGTGCTATTGATATCAAAACGCCGGTTGAATGTACCCGCACTCACACTGTCGGGTATCAGCGGAATAACAACATTATTGGAAGGCGACATGGTAACCACACCCGGGGTGGCATTGGTTACGGAAAGAATACAGGTATCCGGCAATCCCTGCAGACCGGTGATGCTTACATCCACATAGGTGTTTTCACCCTTGCGCAGATCAAGTTTGCCGGCGCTTACATTCAGTTGCACGCCTGAAACATCCCTTGCACAGCGCTGTTGCCCGTTTTCTTTTACCTGCATATTATTTATGCCGCTGCCATTGGTCGGGTAAGAAACAACACATGACCGCGGCGATTCAGCAAGTATTTGCATGGGTTGATTGTTCAGTGAACACTGTGTGGTGGCCATATCGCCATCAAAAGGGCCGGGAATTTTAAGAGGGGCCGCTGTAAGAGCATGTGTAGGTATAAAACATTTTTCTGGAATGACCGGCATCTTAACGGGAGGTTCCATAAACTGAAGCGTCAACTGACCTGCCTTGTAGCCGCTCACATGCAATAATTCAACCGGGCAACTCAGTTGCCTGTCCTGGTTCACCAGCCATTTAAAATTTTCAGAATTGGGGGTAACAGGAAATTTATTCCCATCAATGCTGACGGAGTATTTAACCAGTTCAGCCAGATTTTTTTCGGTTTGTCTTGCATTTCTTCCTTCAGGTTCAGCTATAACAGTTCCTGAAATTACATCACCGGGACGAACGTCATCTGGCAAATAAAGTTTTACATTACCATATTGAGTGGGAAAAACTGCAGTAGTTAATCCTTTTTGAGAAGAAATAGTTTGCGCCCGGGTTATTGATACGGGTATCAGAAGGAATACTAAGAACACAGAAAGAAAGAAATGAGACTTTCTCATAAGCTTGTGTTTCTTAAAATTAAACGATTTATATTCAAAATAGCGGCATTATTCTTTTTATCAGGTTCTTTTCCCTTATATACTAAAACACATCTCCATTTCTTAGTAGTAAGGCACTGGCAGGTCTGCCGTCAATGATCCGGTTGATAAAATCACATTAGTATCTTATTCAGGCGGAGCTATTCTTGGAGATGTTGGTTTAAGATTCTTTACATATTCTACAATTCTTGAAGAAAAAGAAGTACTCCATACCTTATCCCGGTAAGCCATGTATTTTTCTAGCCTGAAAAAACTTTCCGGCCACTTATTACTATGCGTTTCACAACCCAGCAATCCTATTTCCTTGATTGTAGGATGTAAGGGATCAAGGGGATGACATTGCCATTTTGAGGAAACATATAGCGGAACTGATGCAAATCCGAACCCGGTTTTATTGGTGAATTCCATTTCTCCCGCATCACCATGCCCAAGCATCATGAAGACCTGGGTTTTTGGATCTTTAAAAAATCCACCTACAAGACTGCCGTTTGTTCTTTCATAAAAAGTTGCATTATACCCTGCTTTTTTGTATTTAATAGTTGCCAACTGACCCATTTCTGTTAACTCATTGTGACGCAAAGGCACAAAATCATATTCGATATTACCTAATGCAACAGCTGCCAACGGTTTTTGTCGTGGGGTGACCGACCGTGAATAATATTCGGGAACAGGATCGTTCTTATTACAATCAGTAATGTCACATCTTACATATACAGTATTTTTTTCGCCGTAATTATGCATTAATATAACTGACGGTCCTCTGTTATAAAGTAATTTGGCATTACCGCTTTTGACCGTCCATACATAATTGATATCGTCCCGTATTGAAATAATTTTCCGCTCAATCACCTTCCCGGAAACCGGATCCAGGCATTTAAGGATCAGGTCATCAAAATCTGAGGCATTTGCACTTAACAGAACCAGGTTATCGGGGAATCCGTCTACTGCATATTCTTTGCCGGGGACTAAACCTGATATTTTAAGTTCGCCCCCCTTTTCCCATTTTACCGGAGGAATCGCAGTACAGCATGCTTTGTTTTCAGCACAAACGATATCTCCGGGGCTGTTAACTATTCTTGGTGTAATAGTGGCAATAATTGTTCGTAAAGGGACCGCATAACCCTGCCCAACACTCAATTCAGCATTATACCCGATCACCTCAACATTTAGTTCTATTGCAAACACAATAACCACCTCTTCATCTGCTACTTTCCCTCCTTTATTCTTCAACCTCACAACAATTTCATCTTTTACCGGATATTGTTCTGCACAATATGGTAATTGATAAATATTACTGTTGCCTTCATTTTTAAGGAGCCCACCGCCTTTTTTTCCAAAACTCATTACTTCCCATGAGTAGATTACTTCATCACGTACCGGGAAGAGAGGTTTATATTCGACTTCACCCCTGCAGATAGATCTTTGAAGCAGGATATCTTCGTCTTCGCCAAATACAGTTAGCCCGATAAGTTCTCCCGGGCGCATATCTTTCAAAAAAGACCCCTTTGGAAAATAATCAACCGCTTTTATTTTAATAGAAGTTGCAGCACACCATTCATGTGCAATTATGCAATCGGTAACAGTTTCCTTTTTACTGCAAACAAACTCACAGGTGGTACCATCAGTACAGGTTACTGTTACTTTCAGGTAAAGGATATAGCTACCAGCTTTGTTTGTTTTCACTTTAACACCAGCACCATTTGCATTCCCACTGATCCCTGCTACAGCTTTGCCTCCATCATCAATATACCATAAATAAGTAATGGAAGAAACGGCACATTTAATTGTTGGATTACTGGCTTTACATTCAGCTTTCACATCTGCTTCAAAAGAAGTTTCAGCACATTTTGTTTCTATTTTTTTTATTGAACACTCTGCTTTACAATCACATTTTCCGGGAGGCTCATCAGGTGGAGGAGGATTAGTGGCCAGGTACCTGGTTACTGCTCTACAGGTACAGGAGCCACTGCTGCAGGTTATTGTAACTATTACAGATAAAGTAAATGAACCGTTTTCGGGGTTTTTGAATTTAAAAGATTCTCCTTCGTTACCGCCTACTATTATTATCGGCTTGTCTGCGCTGTAAGAAATGGTCCAGACTGATGTTATTTTTGAGCTGCATTTTGTACAGGGCGGCTCGCCAAATAACCCCGTACATCCACCCGTTACTTTTACACTATAACCAAATACATCTTTGTCCTTACCATCAAAAAAAATAACGGCGCCGCATTCACATTGGCAGCCAGGACATTGTGCCACCGTAGTGGAGTCCCTCCGTGGCGGCTGGGGCACTGTAGTATCTTTTGGTTGTGGATTATCCGGGGGTTGTGGTTGGGTAGGCGGATGATCCCCCGGCTGCGGTTGAGTGGGTGGGTGATCTTCCCTATTATCAGGCAAATCAAGATTAATGTTCACAACAAAACTTCCGGTGGTGATGCCGACTGCAGGGCAATGCACAGAAAAAGTTCCGGCAGCGTTACCGGCAGAGGGAGCAATCGGAAACATCTGCAGGTTGCCGTTTGTCATGGCAACTATATTGGGAGTGGTGTTTGTGATAGTAAGCAATGCTGTGTCCGGCAAGTTCTGCAGCCCGGTTAGTTTCACATCAATGAATGTATTCTGCCTTTTTCTAAGATTCAGATCCCCGGTGGTTACCTGCATCTCCACACCCGAAACCTGCCGGGTACATCTTTCCTGCCCCTTCTCCTTCACCTGCATGGTTTGAACCCCTTGCCCGTTTTGCGGATACTGCACCTGGCACTGGCGGGGTGACTCTGCCAGCACCTGTATTGGTTGGTTGTTCAGCAAACATTGGGTATTGCTTATGTCACCGTCAAAGCTGCCAGTTATTCTTACAGGTGATACGGTGAGTGCATGAGATGGAATTACACAGCCGGAATTCGGAGGAATTAGCTCTGAGCCTGAGGGTTTAAACTGATAAGTAAGTTCATGAGCTTTATATCCACTTACATGTAATAGCTCCATTGGTGCAGAAACCTGCCTGTCCTGGTTCACCAGCCATTTGAAAGTGGACGGCTGTCCGGAAACAGGGTATTTATTTCCATCTATACTGACACTGTACTTAACCAACTCAGCAAGGTTTCTTTCAGTCTGTCTTGTGTTATTGCCCTTGGGCTCTGTAACAACAGTTCCTGATATTACATCTCCGGGATGGCCATCATCCGGCAGGTAAACTTTTACATTGCCATACTGCGTGGAGAAAACAGCAGTGGTTAATCCTTTCTGTGATGAGATAGTTTGCGCCCTTGTTATTGATGCGGGTACCAGCAGGAATAAAAAGAGCACAGCAAACAGGTGGCTCTTTCTCATAGCTGTGCTTTCGTTTAAAGGTATAAAGAAATTTCCGGTACGTCAGACGGCTTTGTTCAATCAAATATCGGTTACTCACAGGACCAGGCATAATACTTTTTAACATCAATCAGCCTTTTGCAGTTAGCATCATCATATACATAGATCAGCAGGTCAAGAAAATACATTTCCGTACAAAACTCCGTGCCTTTAAAACAATGAGAAAGCGGTGAATAAACCATTTTATGGTACTTGCCTGTTTTCTTTCTTTTTTCAGTTCCTGATATATTATCCGGGTAGGTTACTTCTTCTGCAAAACAAGGCACTTCCCCGCCTTCCTTGAACCGCTCACACCTTGCATTCTTGTAAACGCGGTAACCTGTGCCGGTGCTATCCCAGGTTTCAGTAATTCTTTCTGCCGGGGTACGGTCTGGTTTGTCCTGCGGTTTGGTATCCTGCTGGTCACACAATACTTCATTCATTTTTTCTTCCAACTGAACTGACTGATCGAATAAAGCTGCTGGTGACGCAGGAATCATACTGATACTGGTCCGTACAGGTTTGCGGTTGGCTGTCAATACATTCACATCATACTTCCCGTCAGGTTTAATGTGAGGCTGCATTTTTGAAAATATCTGTTGCTGATACTGTGGGTTGTAAAAAAGTATTTTGGTGAACGGGTTGAATACTCCAATCAAGTCGTTCACCCGGTCAGGGCCCTTCGATGGCTGTCCCTGGGGTGTTTCAGCAACTGCTTTACCGCTTTCCCCGGGTTTAATGATGACATTATATGTTTTATCACCGGCGGGGTTTGCATAAATAACACCGCCCGGTTTTACATTATTCAGCGGCAGGATAAAAATAGGCTGCCCCGTTGCATCAGTAATAAAGATATTACCGTCAAGCGTTTTATCCGTCTTTACATATTCATCAAACCAGTTCTTCCAGGGTTGTATGTCAGCCTCGGGAACTGAGAATGTTATATTCGGCCATTCTATTTTTCCGGGTATTATTTCCGGCTTCCGTGGTTCACCCGTCTTATAGTCAGCTATCTTTTGAGTGATCTTAGGAATATCCAACTTGTTTATATGCTTACAGGGCAGATCACCCAGTTCAATTTTGAAATTGGATGGCATCCATTGTTTTCCTTCTTTGGTATCAGGGGTTTTTATTTTTTCCACTTTGCCCGTGTATTTAATTTCCTCCGGTTTGATAGTAACATTGAGCTTCATCATATCTTTTCCGGAAGCATCCATTTTGGGAAATTCAATTTCCTGAATCAAAGCGTTTTTAAAATCTAAACCTCCGGGCGAAGTACCGGGTTTTGGCGGAACGATGATGTCAAGCTTTACCGGAGCTGGGTTGTTGTTCATAAATGAATTTATCCAATTGGTTAATTCCGTTGACTGGCCGGGAGCAATCTGCATTTGATAGGTTCCGTTCCCGGATTTATTCACCGATAAAATACCGGAAGAAGGTTGCCCGTTAATATTCAAACCAGCATCCGTACCGGTCATCGTTCTGTATGCAGGAATATTGCTGATGAATGATGATACAAGCAGGTCTTCTGTTGTATAGGCGTGTAACAGTGAGGGATTCAAACTGGTTTTGCCCTCCATTCCTTCATTCAGCTCATCCAGCTTATCCTTGAGTTCCTGTAATTTTTCTTTTGTCTCACCGGCCTTCTGAATTGTTTCTACTAATTTCTTTGCATCCTTAGCTCCATTCTGTAATCCTTCGTCCTTTAATTGCTCTCCCATATTGCGGATAAACTCCAACCCGTTTTTTATCACCTCCCAGTCTATCAATTCGGCTTTACCGCCCAATGTACCGGTAATAGCTTTGATGGCCGCTTTATATGCTTCAAACCCGCAAACCCACATGATGGCGGCGCCTTTAGGGATATTTACCGGCCTCAGGTAAGCATCAGCAAAGGCCTTGCATTCATCCAGTTTATTTTTATCGTTGCATTTTGGAATATTGTCAATAGCCCTTTCTGCATTTACTTTGGCTGCTTTGCCAACCTCATCATTTCCCTGCTTATCGGCATAGGCTTTCAAATCTTTTTTTAACGCATCCACCCATGCATTATAATCTTCCGGTGTTTTCAAGGCAGATTTCTGCTGGTGAAAAACATCGCCAAAAGCCATGGTAGGTAAAATAAGGTTGGCGGTAATATCATAGGCGCCGGGAGTAACCCCGGTAACTCCCTGGCTGATACTCATGCTACCCAAGGTATTCATGCCATCCTGATCACCGTCTCCAAATTGGTCATTAAATGGGCGGTATGAATAAGTCTGATGAGTTCCCTTGTCAAGCAAAACAGTTTGAGTAGAATTGTTAACTATGGTGACCCAAACCGGATAAGGACATTCTTTCAGCCCTTGTACACCTACATTCATATTTGTTCTCTCGTTGGTTTTCAGGTTTTGTTTATCAATGGTTGCCTCAATATCCACTTTATAAAATTCATCGGAATAAACAGTTTTACCATCTTGCATTTTTGCATTAATCTGATTTTTTCCTGTTATTGCCGCAGCGGCAGAAAATATAGTTTGTCTGGGTGAAATGCAAAGGGGTTTTATATCCTGCTGATTCAGACTAAAAACCACAACAGGCTTTCCATCATCAGGAACTGTTACTGATGAATGAAGCAGCACAATATTTTCACCGCTGGTAATTACATTTTTTTGCACCTTGTAATCAATTTTTAAAGTTGCAAAGTCAATAAATTGTGCTGAATCAAAATCATAGGAATTGGAGAATTGAATCAAAGGGATCTCAACCTTTGCCATCGGTTCTTTCATTTTAGTAAGTGAAACTGGTGCCACATTGTGAGCTATTCCCCACCATTTATCGGGCAGATTAAAGTTGGAGGCCACTACCCCGGGAGTATTGGAAGACTGCAGGCTCAAATTCCGGACATCAATTGCAAAATCTGCTATTTTAACACCATATTGCTTTAGCAGGTTAAGGTTTTTTTGTTTTTCCTTTTCATTTTTCCCCGAGGCCTCCATTACCACCGTGCCGGTGATGTGGTCGCCGGCCGCCATATCATCCGGCAGGTAAACAGTTATTTTACCCTCAGGGGCTGAAAAAGGAATTTTAGCCATATTGTTTTGGTAAACAACTCCGCTGACAGATACCGTTTGCCCCCGGGTTATTGTATCGGATAAAAAAAGAAATAAAGAGAGAAAAGCAATAAAACAAAAATCCTTTCTCATGGCAGTTTTTTTTATGGTTAAACGA
>JBQTHS010000150.1:0-8509 GCA_052389635.1 Bacteroidota bacterium
TCAGGTGGCTTCTGTCCGTTGCTGGCTTTTTCCATTCGTTCCCAAAGACCGATGGCTTCCTGCGGGTTATAACCCGCCCTCGCAGCAAAGATCAATCCGTACCTGTCCGCCTCCAGTTCATGTTTGCGGGAAAAAGGCAGCATTACTCCAACTGTTGCACCCACACCGTATGCTGTCAGGAAAAGGTTCTGTGTTTCCTGGGGTTTATCGGCCACCGCTACAGCAAGGGCAAGTTGGCCAACAGATGCAAGTACGCCCTGGCTCATTCTTTGGTTACCGTGTTGCAGCAGGGCGTGGCATACTTCATGCCCCATCACCGCAGCAAGGGCCGCTTCGTTTTGTGTGATGGGCAGGATACCTGTGTACACCACGATCTTTCCGCCGGGCATGCACCAGGCATTCACGGTTTTGTCCTCCACCAGGTTGGTCTCCCATTTGAACCCTGCCAGTTTATCACTGATACCCAGCTCTGCATAATGCTCCTCTACCGCTTTCACTATCCTGTCTCCCACCCGTCTTACCATTTGTGCATCCCGGTTGCTGCTGCTGGCCACCACTTTATTGCTGGAAAGGAATTTCTGGTATTCGCCGGTTGCCATCGTCTGCAGTTCCGACTCTGGCAGCAGGGTCAGTTGTTTCTTACCCGTGAGTGCATTTTTGGAACAGGCAATCAGCAATGCGGCAATTACAAAAACCGAAGTGATTCTTTGTACCATATTATTTTGTTTTTTCATTGACGTTCAATGATTGTACCGGGTTGGTATAATCGGTAAATTATTTTAGACTTTAAGGTAAGATTTTTTGCTTTGGGCCAATCAGTCAGCAGAAGTGTTTCTTCTCCGCCGTCTTTTTTCCCGCTGCCGGAAGATAGGTACTTTGCTTTCGCTGCCTTTTAGCAGGCGACCGATGTTCTTCTGGTGTGTCAGCAGCACCATAAGGGCAACGGCGATAGCGAATACCCGGTACAGCGGGTTGTCCACATTAAAAATAACGAGGATAAAAACCGGGAAAGCAAGGCTTGCAAGGATAGAACTTAAAGAAACAAACCGGGTGAGATAAAGTACCAGAATGAAGATGCCCACACAACCCAGCGCCGTCCAGGGAGAAATGCCCAGCACCAGTCCAAACAAGGTAGCCACTCCTTTTCCCCCGCGGAATTCTGCCCATATGGGAAATATATGACCGATCACAGCAGCAAGGCCGAGGCCTGTCTGCAGGTTTTGCAGGTTCACCTCATTGTCTGCATATTCAGGAAGAAGTAACGCAAGTTTAACGGCAATGATCCCTTTCAGCATATCCATGACCATCACTACGGTTCCCCATTTGGGGCCCAATACCCGGTAGGTATTGGTGGCGCCTGCATTGCCACTGCCATAGTCACGGATGTCAATATCAAAAAAATGCTTGCTGACCCATACAGAACTGGGAATGCTGCCGATCAGATATGCGAGAATTATCAGAAGTAATTCGTTCATAGAACCCCATCCAAAGGGAACTGCAAAAATAGACAAAAAGGCTAATGGGTAACATTTAATTAATACAGCGATAAAAATTTATTAACCATTGAACCTTAAGCTTATCCAGTTATTCCGTTCTTGTCTATCCACTTTTTTGAGTTGATAAGCAGCAGCTTTTTCTGTGATTTCAATTTCATCGGCTCCCAGTAAACCACTCAGGAGCAAAATAGCTCCGGGCAATAAAGAACCTGCAAGGGAATTAAAATTCTCCAGTATCACATTCTTATTGATGTTGGCAAGGATGATATCATATTTATCTGCCTTCGGCATGAATCCGGCTGTCAGCAATTTTATTTTTTTGCAGCTATTTCGTCCGAAGTTTTCCAAAGCGTTGGAAATGCTCCATTCATCATTGTCAACGGCAACTACCGATGATGCACCCAGCTTTTCTGCCAGGATGGCAAGGATGCCTGTGCCGGTACCGAAATCAAAAACGGTCTTGCCGCTAAAGTCTATTTCCCGCATCTGCCGCACCATCATATAAGTGCTGGCGTGGTGACCGGTACCAAAACTCATCTTGGGTGTGATGATGATCTCATGCTCTACTCCTTTTACCGGCTCATGAAAATCCGCCCGGATGCCAACAAAGTCATCCACCATCACCGGCTGAAAGTTTGATTCCCAGACAGCATTCCAGTTTTGGGCGGGTATTAGTTGTTCCGAAAAGGAAAGCTGGTATTTGTAAGCCAGCTCATGCAGCAGCTCTTTATCATATGTTTCCTCAGGAATAAACGCCTTTAATTCTGTTTCTTTTTGCTCGAAGCCCTCAAAACCTGCTTCAGACAAGTGGGCAATGAGAAGTTCCTGCTGTTCGGGTTGCAGGTCAATAAAGGTTATTTGGATGTGATCGGGCATATGACAAAAAGCCCCATTCCGCTTGAAACGAAACAGGGCTGTAAAAGTATTATCATTTTTTTTATCCTTGTTGCTGCGGAGGCGTCTGTTCTTCCCTCGGCTTCTGCTCCGGCTTTGGTATCAATACTTTCCTGGAAAGTTTGAATTTACCGGATTTCGGATCTGTACCGATCAGCTTCACCTTCATCATATCACCTTCCCGTACTATACCTTCTAATGTTTCAAGGCGTTTCCAGCTTATTTCGCTGATATGCACCAGCCCCTGCTTTCCGGGCAGGAACTCCACAAAGGCGCCGAAAGGCATGATGGATTTCACCGTTGCTTCATAGGTATCACCCACCTGGGGCACAGCTACAATTCCTTTAATCCATGAAACTGCCTTGTCAACACCTTCTTTGCTGGTACTGAAGATACTGATCTCTCCACGGCCATTTATCTCTTCTAAGTTGATGGTAGTTAATGTTTCTCTTTGTATTTCCTGTATCACTTTACCACCGGGCCCTATAACAGCGCCGATGAATTCTTTGTCAATAAAGAGTTTCACCATTCTTGGTGCATGAGGTTTCACATCGGCCCTGGCAGCCGGGATGCAGTTATACATTGCATCCAGTATGTGCAGGCGTCCACGCCTTGCCTGTTCCAGCGCCTGCTGCATCACTTCCATTTTCAAACCATCCACTTTGATGTCCATCTGCACTCCGCAAATACCTTCCCGGGTGCCGGTCACTTTAAAGTCCATATCACCGAGGTGGTCTTCGTCACCAAGGATGTCCGTCAGGATAGCATACTTATCTTCTTTTGTAATCAATCCCATCGCCACACCGCTTACATGTTTGGCGAAAGGGATACCAGCATCCATCAAAGCCAGCGAAGCGGCACATACGGTAGCCATAGATGATGAACCATTTGATTCCAGGATATCACTTACTACCCTCACCGTATAGGGAAAATCTCCCGTCGGCATCATCTGCTTCAATGACCGCAGTGCCAGGTTACCATGTCCTACTTCCCTGCGGCTCTGGCCTCGCATCATCTTTACTTCGCCGGTGGAAAAAGGAGGGAAATTATAGTGCAAAAAGAATTTGGAATCGTAGGATTTAGCCGCACTCTCTATCAATAATTCATCTAATGGAGTTCCTAAGGTAACGGTAGTAAGCGACTGAGTTTCACCTCTTGTGAACAATGCGGCGCCATGTGGAGAAGGAAGCACATCCACTTCCATATCCAGGGGCCTTACTGTTTCAAGGTCCCGGCCATCCAATCTTATATTTTCATTCAGAATCATATCCCGGACTACATAATATTGCAGATCGCTGTAATAAGCTGTTGTCAGCTTTTTAGTCAGCGCCGGCATTTCTTCACCCTCAGGTAAATTCAACCCTGTTTTGATATGCTCCATCACTTCATCATGCAGGGCAGAAAATTTATCGCTGCGCTCATGCTTTGCCAGTTTGCCTTTTGCAATGTCATACACTTTTGATCTGGCGAAAGCATTTACTTTTTCCCGCAGAGCTTCATCCTGCTCAGGCTTTTTGTAATCTCTTTTTCCTTTCACGCCTGCTAAATCTCTCAGCTCTTCCTGCGCCTTCACCTGTATGCGGATGGCATCATGCGCCACTTCCAGCGCTTTGCACAGGTCAGCTTCGCTGCATTCCTGCGCCTCACCTTCCACCATCATCAGGTTCTTTTCGGTAGCGGCAATGATGAAATCCATATCTGATTTTTCCATCTCGCTGCGGGTGGGGTTCACCACAAACCGGCCATCTACTCTCGACACTCTTACTTCTGAAATGATTTCCTTGATAGGAATATCAGAAACTGCTAAAGCTGCAGATGCAGCCAGGCAGGCCATGGCATCCGGCATTACTTCAGGGTCGCTGGAGATAAGCGTAAGCAAAACCTGCACTTCGCACAAATAATCTTCGGGGAAAAGCGGACGCAAAGCCCGGTCAATCAAACGGCTGGTCAGTACTTCGTAGTCGTTGAGCCTTGCTTCCCTTTTAAAGAATGAACCCGGAATACGGCCCGCAGAGGCAAATTTTTCCTGGTAGTCAACCGACAGCGGGAAGAAACGTTGTCCTTCCTTCGGTTCGTTATTAGCCACCACAGTGGCAAGTATCATACAATTGCCTTGTGAAACGGTAACAGCGCCGTCGGCCTGGCGGGCCAGGCGACCGGTTTCAATGGTCACCATACGGCCTCCGCCTATGTCAAATGTTTTGCGAATAGGTTGTTGTAACATGTTGTTCGAAGTTTGAGGTTTGAGGTTCGGTGTTGCGAACACTTAAACAAGTTGAAGATTATTTTTATTTGCCCGGCTTTATTACTACCTACTATCAGCTTCTGTTGCGTCGCACTCTTCAGCGTTCTGTTTGCTATTGAGCAACCCACCCCAAATCTTTAAAGAATAATGTTTCTTCAATTCGCCCCGCCCAAGCGGGGAAGTGGACTAAATGCGATAGGGTTCCAAGTCCTCCGCCAACCGGCGGAGATTTAGGGGGCCGGGGTCTTTACTTTCTTATTCCGAGTTTCTCGATCAACTGGCGGTAACCCATCAGGTTGTGCTTCTGCAAATAATTCAGCAAACGCTTACGTTTACCAACTAATTGCATCAGGCCGCGGTGAGTGGAGAAATCTTTTTTGTTGTCCTGAAGGTGATTGCTGATCTGGGCGATACGTTCAGTAAGCAGGGCAATCTGGCCTTCAATAGAGCCGGTGTTGGTTGCAGAACCGGCATAGGTTTTTAAAACATCAGCTTTTTTTTCTTTTGTAAGGGGCATCTTTTTAATTTTTAAGTTTCATCCTATTTTTTTCATCTTGTATTTAAGGCGGCAAAGGTAAGGCAGGAAAGGGGAACAGCAAAGGCTTTCAGGTGCTATTTTTAAACCGAAACTCCGGCAGGCAGGCTGGTTATCAGGGCTTAACCATAGCTTTGCTCAATGGAGTTATCACAGGACAGCAAAAATATCCTCGGACTGCAACTGCCCACTGACCCCCGCTGGGTAAACCTGACCGAAAAGTCGCTGGAAGATATTCTGACCGACCATGCTTATTGTGAGCAAAAGGCCGCTATTTCCTGCATTTCTCTGATACAACGGTACAGTTCCAGGGAAAAACTGGTGGCTGAACTCTCACCCATTGTTACGGAAGAATGGGGCCATTTCCGGCTGGTGTTGGCCGAACTGCACAGGCGAAACCTGAAACTGGGCAAACAACGCAAGGATGAATATGTAAACGCACTGGTGGATTTTCAACAAAAGGGAGGCGATGGAGAAGGCCGTTTGCTGGATCAGTTGCTGACCATGGCACTGATTGAAGCCCGCAGTTGCGAACGGTTCAAACGATTAAGTGAGGGATTGAATGATGAGTATATGAAAAATTTCTACCGCCGTTTCATGGAAAGCGAGGCGGGCCATTACACTCTTTTTATCGGGCTGGCCGAAACCTATATACATAAAGAAAAAGTGAGGGCCCGCTGGCAGCAATGGCTGGAATATGAAGCCGGCATCATCCAGAACCTGGAAGTACGGGGTGACCGCATGCATTGAGTAAACAGAACATACGATTGAATCGCTTTTATCGCCGCTGATTCAATAATTTCATTCCCTGATGAAAGCGGCTCCTTACAGCGAAGCATTGGCAGCTTCCACTAATTATAGTGGGGATGATGTGGCTATTGTTCCCCTGGCAGGAGGTTTGATTAACCTCACCTATAAGGTTACCATCAGGCCAAATGGTTATCGCTACATCCTGCAACAGATCAACAAAAAAATTTTCCTGGAGCCGCAAAAACTAGCGGAGAATTACAGGCTTATCTGGGGGTTTTGGAGTAATGAACATCCGCAGTGGATACCCTTTCCAGTTACTGTGCCCAAGCCTTTGCGATTTACCGATGGTAAAGACCTTTTCTGGGATAAACAGGGAGAGTGCTGGAGGCTGATGGAATTCATGGCCAATACGACCTGTCTTTTACACCCGGCCAATCCAGAACAGGCAAAGAAAGTGGCAAAGACATTTGCCTGCCTTACGGCCGGGATGGAATATTATCCGATTGAACAATTCCATACAACCATTCCCCGCTTTCATGACCTTTCGTTAAGGTACTGGCAATTTAAAGAATCGCTGCATGCTCGGAATTTTGACAGGCTGCATAAAGCTGCCCGGTTAATCGGTGAATTAAAAAAAAGGGAACGATACGTTAGCTTTTATGAAGTAATTAGCGAGTCTGATGAATTTGAAAAAAGGCTGATGCACCACGATGCCAAAATATCCAATATTCTTTTTGATGATGAAGAAACCGATAAAATCATTTGCCCGGTTGACTTTGACACCTGCATGCCTGGTTATTTTTTCTCCGACCTGGGTGATATGATCCGTTCGATGGCCTTCAGTGATGATGAAGACGGTGTAGATGCAGATGAAATTTATATCCGCAAGGATTACTATGAAGCCGTTGTGGAAGGGTACCTGGAAGTAATGAATGAATACCTGACTGAGGGTGAAAAAAAATATACCCATTCCTCCGGTTTGCTGATGATCTACATGCAGGCCCTAAGGTTCGCAACCGATTATTTAAACGGCGATATTTATTACAAAACAACTTATGAAGAACAGAATTTTGACAGGGCAAAGAATCAGCTGGCTTTATTAATCCAACTCGAAAACCTGCTGCTTGAGCAATACCAATTCAGTATTTGAATTCGCTTACACCTTCTTCAGCCCCGGCCGCAAAAATTTCCGGGGCATATCCAACTACCCTGCTGTAATGGTCTGAAAGTTTTGCTGAAAAATCATCCAAGCTGTTTGTGTTTACCAATGCAATAGCGCAACCGCCGAAGCCCGCCCCTGTCATCCTTGCCCCGATACAGCCATTATAATTTTTACAAAACCCGACTATAGTATCCAGTTCTAACCCCGTCACATCATACAAATCTTTCAGCGATTGATGAGAAGCATACATGAGTTTGCCAAATACTTCCAGGTCGCCGGTTTGAAGCGCCATAGCAGCATCATTGACACGGACATTTTCGCTTACTACATGCAAAGCCCTTTTTTGCAACACAGGATCCACTATCAGGTGCCGGTTCAATTCAAATTCCGCCAAATTTATTCCACACAGCGTTTCGGCAGGCAGTTGCCTGTTTAATGATTTAAGCGCTGCCCCGCACTCGGCAAACCGTTCATTGTATTTGGAATCGGCCAGTGTACGTTGTTTGTTGCTGTTGATAATAACCAGTGAGCAATCCCCGGTTTGAAAAGGCAGGTATTCATATTCCAGTGTGTCGCAGTTCAGTATTATCGCCATGTCCTTTACTCCCATCGCCACCGCAAACTGGTCCATGATGCCGCAATTAACACCCACAAACCGGTTCTCAGCTTCTTTACACAATATGGCGATTTGTTTTGCAGGAATACCGAGGCCAAACATATCGCTGATGGCAAAGCCTGTCAATACTTCAATGGACGCAGAAGAGGAAAGCCCTGCACCGATGGGCAGGTTGCCATAAAACAACATATCAAGCCCTGAAAGATTATACCCATTGCCTACTAACTCATTTATCACCCCTAACGGATAATTAAACCATTGACCCCCCGTTTTCGAATAAGACTCCTGCAAATGCAGGTCAGCCGTTTCCGGGAAATTAAGACTTTGAAACCGCAGCCGTTTATCTGTGTTTTTGGAAACAGCAAGGTATATGCCTAAAGAAATGGCGCAGGGCATCACCCGGCCGCCATTATAGTCAATATGCTCGCCGATCAGGTTTACCCGGCCTGGGCAGAAGAAAATATGTTCCGGTGGCTTTGCAAATCGTTGTTCAAACTCTTGTCTGCGGTCATTGAGTTCCATCAGTTGTATCTCCTTTTTCTGTTAATGTCCGCTTCATTCAGAACCGGGAAAAATAAACTGCCTCTTCGTTCAGATCAAGGAAGGGGTATCTCTCCTTCAACATTCTTACTTTGCCCTGGTTGGATGCAAGAAACTGTTTATGTGCATTCGTCCCGGGCTGAAAAGCCCGGTGTTTCCTTGCAATCACAATACTTTTTACTTCCTTCATCAGTTTTTGTGATTCCTCATCAATGCAGGTCTCAGTGAATTTGTCGAACACATACTCAGTAGCTGCATAATTGGGATGTAC